>JBBTVG010000027.1 GCA_038063375.1 Patescibacteria group bacterium | reverse complement strand
TTTAATCATTTGGATTTTGCTCGAAAAACATTCGAACTTTGTCCAACAAACACCGTAACGAGCGAAGCGAGTGGAGGAGAGGAGCAAAGCAACTGCTTGCTTTGCGTGAGGGATTCGAAAGCCGGAGTCCTTATTTTTTCAGCAGAAAAAATAGGCGAGGCAGGGTCGTGAAAATTTTTGAGTAACAACGAGAAAATTATTCCTGACCGAATCCCTCCCTCTCCTCATTAAAATAAAATCAAAATCCCCGCGCTTCCATAGTGCGGGGATTCATATTTGTAAAACTAGTTGCATATCCGCTTACGGCGCGGGATATTTCCAGATACCCTGAGTCCCGCCCGTTACCCAAAGTTCACGCGTCTTGGGATTCACGCGTACCGCTCCGGGTTGGCGACCGCCACCGTCTATGCCGCTGTCGCCGGGCTGAAGCGTGAGTGGTTTCCATGTCGCGCCTGCATCGGTAGAGCGCATCACCGCCATAGAAGTCTGGTAGTCCCATCGTCCGCCAGCCGCATACACTATTGTCGGATCAACGGGGTCAACCGCCACCGTGTGCGCAGACTTTGTATTTCTTTGGTCGGCGGGAAGACGGCTAGTGATATTGGTAAGCGTCCCGTTCTGCCACTGGTAGAGCTCGGTACTATGATTCCCTCTGTCGCCCACCGTTATATAGAATCGGTTTTTTGTGTGGTCATACGCAAGGTCCCACACGATATTCGGCACGGTGAATACCGAAGTCCATGTTACACCGTGGTCAAGGGATTTTACCACGGTGTTTTCTGTTCCCGGCGGGTAATCGCCTCCTCTCACGCCGTAGAGCTCTTTTGTGCCAGTGGGATTATAGGTATACACACGATTCGCGCCATCAAGTTCTCTCCATGTTGCCCCCTGATCAGCTGTCCGCCAGTTTGCCCAGAATGCAACATTCGGATTCCCGGGATCGCCTGAAACGGCGGGCTCGTTCACGTTACTGGCAGGACCGGGTCCCGTCCATGTCTTTCCGCCGTCAACAGACATATTGAGTGTCCTGTTCCCCGACCAGCCGGCATGATTCCCTCCGAAAAACAACCGGTCTTTTGAAAAAGCATACGCACCGTAACTAGATCTAATTTCAGGAAAGTTCATCCACGTATAACCACCATCCGTGCTGAATGATGAGACCCAGTCCTGCACGCCAAAAGCGATAAGGTCAGGATTAAACGGATTGAATGCCCATTTTGCCACGACAAGCGTTCCATTATACCCATCGCTGCCGTGCGAAACACGTACGCCGCCATCCGTACTTTTCAATATCCAATCACTGCTAATGAATAAGACGTTTTGATTTGTAGGATGCCACACACGACCTTTTGCATTGTGGTCATCTCCGTCGACCGTACTGTGAAAAACATCTTTCTCATCCACAATCGGCCTCGCCCACGTATTACCTCCGTCGTGCGAATACCACATTCCTTGGTCCCACCAGTATCCGGGCGGACCGTTGTAGGCGATCATCATGTAATTAGGATTTGCCGGACTAATGCGGATGCCGTAAGGGCCGATACCATAGGTCGGTAGCCCGCTTCCCACTTTTTTCGTGAACGTAAGACCGCCGTCGTTTGATACTTTGATGACATTGCCGTCCCCGTTTCCGGAAACTGCGACAAGGTCGGGTGCTGTTGATACGGCGCTCACACCTCGTAATGGTTCATTCAATATTTGTGTGAAATTACTCCCGCCATCGGTACTGCGGAAAAGACCGCTACTCTTAGCAAGGTAGACATACCCTTTTGTCGGGTGGACGGCGACAGAACCGTATGCGTATGTACTACCGTTTTGTATCTTGTTCCACGACACTCCGCCGTCAGTTGTCTTGTAGAGTCCTTCGTCAAAATTCCCGCTCGTAGACCAGTATGCGACCTTGCTCATGCCGCCGGATAAACTGGATGGATCCCAAGCGATCTCATTAACATCAAACCAGTTATCAACAACCGATTGCAGTCGCTGGCTCCACGTACGCCCGCGGTCAGTTGATAGATAGATACCGCCGGCTTCCAGATACGACAAGGACGCATCAGCGTCTGTCGCGACAACGATGACCCTGTCTGAATTATTGGGATCAATGGCGGCACTGCGACAACCACCCGCCTGCATGCCAATGTTAGCCGGTTCCCAGTTCTTGCCGCCATTGAGACTGCGATAAAAACCGGCAACGTCGTTGCAGAATATTAAAAAGTTTCCCGTTGAATCAATGGCAAGCGCGCGGCTGTTCTGTCCGCCTTCCCCGCCAGTATTCCCGCGCGCGCGGCTTTCGGCGGTGATGAGAGGAACCGCCTGCCAGCCTTTTACGCTCAGTACAGGCGCTGGTTCAGTCACGCTCACCGTCACACTCTTGGTCACCACGTCTCCCGCACCTCCTTTACAGGAAAGCGTATAGGTGGTGGTGATTACAGGAGTGAGGGTGGTGGAACCGCTTGCTGTTTTGGAGCCTGTCCAGCCATTGGAGGCGGTGCAGGAAGTGGTATTGGTGGAACTCCAGGTAAGGGTGGTGGCAGTGCCTTTCGTGAGCGTGGTTTTCGTTGCCGTAAAAGAGAGCGTTGGCGCGGGGAGTGTAGGAGTCGTGGTGGTGGCGGGAGCAGGGGTCGTTGTGAGAGCGGGAGCGGCGATAATCCCTATGGTATACGAAGCGAAGAGGTCGCCATCGGAGACGGTGGCAGTGATCTGATAGGTGCCGGCGGTGCTGAAGGTGAGGGTGGTGGTTCTCGTAGTGAGAGAGGAGAACGTAACGGAACCGGGACCTCCTGTTTTACTCCAGAG
>JBBTVG010000026.1 GCA_038063375.1 Patescibacteria group bacterium | reverse complement strand
AGCAATCACGCTCTCCCCTTTTGACAATTTTGGAGGTGTACCATGGAATTAAAGGCAAAGATTAAAGAATTTGCGAATTTCACAACATTTTGGATCACGATAACGATAGTCTATGTGTCATTGTTTGCAATAGAGTATTTTGTGCTCTCCGAGCACTCACAGCAATTTGACGAAACGAAATTGAATTGGGGTTTAATCACTTTTCTGTTTCAGATACTCTATACTGTGGCGGGGTTTCGGATTGTTGGGCCTACCGAACTAGGAGCTCGACTCTTTTTTGGAAATCCCATTAACAACCTTACATCCGGCTTAGTATTTATTCCACCGGGTATTTGTCAGCTCAGTAAGGGAACTCGTTTGACCATAGAAGATGAACTCCCGGCGGATCCGCAACATATCTACAGAGTGAAGCGGGGAGAGCCAGAGGTGGTACCGCCGGAACTGGTTGGGATAATGTTCCCGCCAATCAGAATCCCTTTTGGGCATCCTGAGAGACCAAGTGACGATCCATTGGACGTGAGAATAACCGCTGAAGTCGTTCCCATCGTGCGCTGGCGCATTGTGGATTACATACAGTTTTTAACCACAATCGGCAGCAGAGAAGAAGCGCGTCGACAAATGGAAGACATCATGATCACAGTGCTCATGCGGGAATTTTCCAAAGTTACTCCCGCAGCTGCGCTGAAGGACCTTGAGAAGTATGGGCAAATGTTGAAGGGCGAGTTGCGAGATCTAGTCGCCGGCACAAAAAGTTCGAGACCATGGGGCGTTGAGATCGCTATCGCGGAAGTAAAATCAATCATCTTTAGTCACGAGCTCAGCGTAGCCATTCTAAGGGTGCCCGAAGCAACACTCCAAGCAAAGGCGACTGTTATCGAAGCCGAAGCACAGAGAAAAAAACTTGAACTTGAAGGCAGGGGCGAGGGTGCAAAGGAGAGAGAAACTCTCAAGGGAAGAACGACCGGACTCAAAAAAATGATGGCTCAACTCAACTTGGAGGGTCCCGCGGTCTTGGGAGCTGAAACGGCACGGGCCGTTACTCAGAATCCCGGCCAAAAGACAGTTGTTATCGGTACTGATGGGTTCAAGGAGTTAATCGGTATCGCAAAGGCCGCCGGAAGTGTCCTGAAAGACACGGAAGAAAAAGGGGGTGTCTCATGAGAATTGAAATAATTATTTTCCTGTTCGCACTCTTGCTTATCATTATTGGCAAAGTAGCACTTGCGGTACGCGAGAAAGGAGAAGGCGACCAACCGAAAAAGGGATATGAGAAAAAGGGGACGAAAGAACAAGGTCAGCCCCTCTCTGCCCTACCACAATCAAATCTTGTTCTTGTTTTGGGAGGGTGGTTGCTGTTTAATCTCGTGGTATGGATGGTGTTACCGGGCGTATGGGCATGGTGGATCAGCAAGGGGCTGTTCTTTTGGGGGACACAAATCGCTGTTATCGTTTTATTGCTCCTTAATCTTGTTTTTAAGAAAGAGGGTAATAAACGGCAAGTTGTTGTCCTTTCTTTGCTCATTGCAGTCGTCCTTATCGCCGGCTTCATCTCACAAATAAACTGGGGTGAGGACGATGATAAGCGTAAGCAATCAGCGGCGGTGAGTACTCCACGTGGTGTGATAAAAGTTATCGCACCATCCGGAAGATACTCAACAGAAGTGATCTACGTAGGACCGAGTATCTACTGGAATGCTCCTGAACAAAGAGGGTTGGAAGCGGTGTTCAGGAGAAACGGAGCGGTTGTGTGGGCGTTTAAACAATCACCCTTTAACCACACTCCTATAACATCAAAGAAGATGTGGGAGCTCCAGGGGGCAACGATACACTTTCGTTCTTTAGGTGGAGACCAGCCGGTTTACGTATGCACAACAGCTCGTGCGTGTCGTATGTAGACAATCAAGGCGAGAAGATACTTATCTTCTCGCCTTTTCTTTTTGGAATATTCAAAGATGCCCGCAAAAACCGTCTCGATATGATCGGGACGGTTTTTTTATTCTAGAATTAGAATATCGGCAGATTCGGTGGTGGAGGTATGCCAAACGTTGCCACAATAAGATGAATGATGGCAAAGACCGACACCATGATGAACATTCCCACCAACCCCCAGATAATATGTTGTTTGCCTTGCTCGCGCGCGCTCTCATCATCTGATTGAAAGATAAAACGCGCTACTCCCCACAAAAATATCGCAAACGCGAGCGCAAAAAGAACACCAATCAGCGGTTGAATGATATTCTGCTCTATTTTTGCAATCAGCGCGCCAATATCCATACGGGGTACGCGTTAGAGGGTCGGAATGAATCCTCTTCCGGAACCGCCCTGTCCAACGTTAAAGGTATTGCCGACAAGTCCGATCAATCCCCACACGGAAACCATCACAAAAAGGGCAATAATGCCGTAGATCATGATGCTCCTTCCTTCTGTTCTCGCCTCTTCGTTGTCAGCATTCAGAATATACTTCGCCAGGCCCCAGAAAAAGTAAATGACCGCAAGCGTAATAACAATGGGGATAACAAGATTAAGAATGTTGCTAACCGTTGCAATAACCGTTTGAACAGTCTGTGCTAATGCTACCGATGGCAATACGAGGAAGGCTATCAATGGAATAAATTTTTTCATGCTTGATACTGTGTAACCAAATTATACATATTCTTTTAATAAACAAATGCAGAAAATAAGCGACCTTTGTACGTGTATTCTCCTATCGTAATCATACCCAATTCCGGCCCAAATAACAAACAACCCTTGTGGATTATGCCCGTATACACACTGCGGATGTTCCTAGCTGCTTTACAGTTTTATCCCTATGTCCAGACATAAGATTGAATTGCACCTGTTACCGCCACCGCTGGAAGAACCGCCGCTAAAAAAGAACGTATTGCGTGTCAGCGCCATAATGCCCCATAACGCTGATACAATAAACAACGAAATGAGACCATATGTCATGGTTTTCTTTCCTTTCTCGCGTTCATCGGCACTGTCGGCGTGCAGTACCATTCGCGCCACCCCCCACAAAAACGCGGCAAACGCGGCGGTTATAAAGAGGAGGGCTAGGTTGTTCCCGATATTGATGATAACACCCGCAAAATCCGCAAAATTTCTTGGCTGGGCAAAGGCAATTAGGGGGGCAAATAAAGAGACGACGAGAATGATTGTATATGCTTTCATAATTAAATATTAGAGACGCTTCTTGGATATCTATTTCAAGTTTCCTATCGTACCTTCAATGGCAACCGCAAGAACCCACGCGCCCAAGAGCACGGCAGTACCGATGATCGCCCAGGTGAACGCATTCTTTGCTTTTGTTACTTTCGTTTCATTCCCCTGCGCCGTCACAAACAAAAATCCCGCGTAGATGATGAATAAAACGGCGATAGGCGTGCCGATATCAACCACCACCTTGAGAATTTTCTCAATAAGGTCATTGAGGTTGGCAACACCACCAAGGGGAGATTGCAATGTTGCCTTTGCACTCCCACCGCCCGTCTGCGCATATATAAAATGCAGAGGGGCTAGCAGAAGCGCCGAAACGAGGTTCCATTTGATATATGTGAGAATTCTCCGTGCGGTATTTTTCATGTCTTTTATTATTAAATTAATTGA
Source organism: Patescibacteria group bacterium (assembly GCA_038063375.1). Lineage (NCBI taxonomy): Bacteria > Patescibacteria group bacterium. Next base: position 8,180 of record JBBTVG010000026.1, on the reverse strand, counting down.
GCAAATTAAAATCACCTGTCACGCCAAGTCCGACCAATATCACCTTCACCACAAACCACGCCGCGAGTATGATAATAAGCCCGATGGCGGTATTTCTGAATATGTCGTGCGCCGTTTCCACCTTCCCCGTATCGCCCGCCGACGTGAAGTAGTAGAAGCCCGCGAACGCAAACGCGATAGCGGCAAGAAACGGCGCGATGATGATCGCGAAGTCCATAAGATTTTTTATCAGACCGATGAGCTGATTAAAGTCGCACGTGGGTTGACCTTTATTGCCGCACGGCACAAGTGGCGGAGCCGCAACAACAACCACAGGCATCGCTATGACGAGAAAATAGAAAACTCTTACTGCCGTTTTTTTAAATATTTTGATCATTTTTTTTATTTTCGAGTAAGTGAGGGTTATGAAAGCATTTTCCCGATTTGTAATGTTTTCATAACCGAGCGAGCGAAGAAAACAAGATCTTCTTATTCACGCGAATCTATTGATTGTTTCAGCTCCGTATTCGCGTTCAACACCGCTTGGCTGATGCGAAATCTGCCTGACGAGACATCTTCCACCATGTCTTTAAATACATTATAAGATGCCTCCGGGTTCGGGTCTAGCCATGCGGTTGCTCGGAGCGCTGAATCATAAAATACCGAATTATAGGCATCTGTTTGTTTGATGGACAACAAGTCGCGCCGAACGGGCGGGAGTTTCATTGCTTTAGAAACCGTGTTGGCGAAATCGCTTCCCGCCATTAAGACGAGTGCTTGAAACGCCGTTTGGGGTTTCCCTGTATTCCGAGCGATTGCCAAAGCATACATGTTCCCAAAGGTTTCCTTGGTCTTATTGTCCCGAATCTGCGGTACGAGAGATACGTCAAAATTCAGGTGGGGATTCTTGGTGATAATATCGGGAAGCTCGCTCGCGTAGCCAAAATACACAGCCAAGTCACCGGCGACAAACATATCCCGCGACTGTGGCAATGAACGATTCCAGGAGTATGCCGGTTTGACTGAGTTGGAAAATTCCGTATAAAACCTGAGAGCGGATTCCGTTCTCTGCGAACCGCTCTCCTGCGTATTGCTCAGCACTACATTCACCCTGCCGTCCTCTGCCACCTCTACGATATTATTGCCTGCCTGCAGGATAAGCATGGACAAAATATCTTTCGCGTGCGTGATATTCTCAAATTCACCGAGGGCGACCGCGCTGGTAAGCACATTCCCCGCATCATCACGTTCGGTCACTGCCGGCGCAATGGTAAGAAACTCGTCCCAAAATTCCGGCGGGCGCGCTATAGCAGCTGAAGAAAAAATATCACGGTTCCAATACATCACCAGCGGATCAACGGAAAGCGGCAACGCCAACACCCCTTCGAGCGTCAGATATAATTCTCCTTCTTCGGTGAACGTATCTTTGAACTCGCGTTCGGTAAGAGTCTCAAACGGGACCAACAACACTTTATCTTTGTGTTTGAGCACCATGTCTTGGGTCAAAAAGAAAATATCAGGACCTCGGCCTGAAGCAAGCGCCTCAAGGAGCTCACGCTCAAAGGAATCTTTGTTCTTCTCTTCGTACGCGAGGCTAAAGAGGGCTTTGTTCTGTTGGTTGAACGCGTCAATCGCACTGCTTAGTTTTAATTTCGGGAACGTGCCCCATACCACGACTTCTCCGCCATAGCCTCCCTCGGGCGCCTTAAAGCCCGGAATGGCGCCGGTAAAGATAAGAACGGCAACAACGGTAAATATGACGAAGGTGGTGATGAGAGCAATTTGGAAATTGGACATGTCTGTAAAAAATGTATTAACTCTTTTTAAATATCATTCCGTAATGGTGTCCTCCCGCCTCAATATCTTTTTCGTACGCAAATAAAGCCTCCGTGCAAAGTTTTTTTGCCGCAGCTTGCGTCATCACTTCGTCGGGATGAGGGCCCAAGCCTCCAAATGAATCAACCCAGTCAATGACAAGCAAACTACCCCCGGGACGCAGAATCCGCTTTGCTTCGTTCAAAACACCCCGTTTGTCTTCCGCTTGGAACAGCACATTGGAGATAATGACGGCATCTACCGCGTGATCCCGTATCTTTGTGCCATGGAGCACCTCAATATCGCCCCACAGCGCTTCAATATTATGGAAGCCCCCATTGGTAGCTTCGTTTTTTAATTTTTGCAGCAGATCTTTCTGCACTTCAATGGCGTATACTTTCCCCGAATCCCCCACTGTCTGCGCGGCCGCAATGGAATACGCGCCCGACCCGGCGCCAAAATCGGCAACAGACATTCCTTCCCGCAAGCGGAGTTGTTCTACGTTTTTTTTCGGATCAGAAAAATCCATACCACCATTATAGCTTACTTCGCGCGCGGATACATACCACTCCTGTGTGTACAAACAAAAAGAGAGCTGCGCGCTCTCCTTTTACAAACATACGATTGAAGCCAGATTGTCGCCGGCGCGCAATTTCATGATGCGCACCCCTTGCGTTTGTCGCCCAAGAGAAGGGATGTCTTTCAGCTCTGTTCGTATCACCTGCCCCTTCTTGGAAACAGCCACTATTTCCGTATCCTCTTCGGTGATCACCCTCGCGGCGATCAAATGCCCGGTCTTGGGAGTAACCTTCGCTGTCTTAATGCCCGAGCCGCCGCGCTTTTGTACTTTATATTCTTTTGCCGGCGTCTTTTTACCGAACCCGTTCGCGGAAACGATCATAAACTGTGAACCTTCGGCGCCTTTTTTCATAATACCCGCGCCGATCAATTCATCGTTCTTTTTCAATTTCACCGCTCGCACGCCCGCCGCGTTACGTCCCATCTCGCGGATATCGGACCCCTTGAACCTGATGGATTGTCCCAGCGAGCTCGCAAGCATCACTTCGTCGCTTTTATCCACAAAAAGAGCCGCCAGAAGTTCATCGCCGTCGGAAAGCTTGATCGCGATAAGACCGCTCTGTCGCACATCTTTAAAGCTCTCGGCAGATACTTTCTTTGCGACACCGTGCTTGGTCACCATGAACAATGAGAGATCCTGCATTTCTTTGATGGTCTTCGGCATAGCAAGCACTGAAGAGACTGATTCTCCCGCACCAAGAGAGAGGAAATTCATAATGGATTTCCCCTTGGTGGCGCGTCTTCCTTCGGGTATGTCGTACATCTTCATCTGATACGCCTTGCCTTTATCGCTAAAGAACAAGAGATCGCTGTGCGTGCTGGTGGTAATGAATATGGTTACCACATCCTCTTCTTTCGTATCAAGATCAATGACCCCCACACCACCTCGTTTTTGCTTCTTGAATTCTCCGGGGTCAATGCGCTTGATGTATCCTCCGCGGGTGAGCACCAAAACAGCTTCTTTTTCTTCCACCAAGTCTTCAGGCGCCAAAACGCGCGCTTTTGATTTCATGACCCTCGTCTTTCGATCATCGCCGTAACGCTCTTTGATGCTCGCAAGCTCGTCTTTGATGATCTGCAAGACCCTCTTCGCGTCGGCAAGTATTGCTTTGAGCTTTTTGATAAGTTCAAGTTTCTCTTTGAGTTCGTCTTCAATATTCTTCCGTTCCAATCCCGCGAGTTTTTGCAACTTCATCTCAAGAATAGCGGTCGCTTGTTCCACGCTAAACTTGAATTCTTTCATCAGGTTCATATTCGCCGAGGCGGTATCTTTTGATTGCTTGATGATTTTGATCACCTTATCAATATTATCAAGCGCTTTTTTGAGCCCTTCCAAAATGTGGGCGCGTTCTTCCGCCTTGCGTAATTCATATTTCGTGCGGCGTGTCACCACATCCTTGCGGTGCTTGATGAATTCTTCCAGTATTCCCTTAAGAGAAAGCACCTGCGGTACGCCGTCAACAAGCGCCACCATATTGAAATTGAATGTGGACTCAAGGTCGGTGTGCTTGTAGAGATAATTCAATATCTTCTGCGGTTGCGCGCCGCTCTTCAGATCAATGGCCACGCGAATATCTTTGGTAGACTCATCCCGAAGCGCCTTGATGCCTTCAAGACGTTTGTCCCGCACGAGGTCGGCGATCTTGATGATCATTTCCGACTTGTTCACGCGGAACGGAATGGACGTAATGATGATCTGGAAATTGCCCGCCTTGTTTTCAATGATCTCCGCATCACCTCTCACCGCAACGCCCCCACGGCCGGAAGCGTACGCGTGATGAATATCTTCTTTGCCGAACGCTATTCCTCCCGTGGGAAAATCGGGGCCGGTGACAAACTGGAGAAGGTCTTCAGTGGTCGCTTTTGGATTGTCTACAAGATGCATGGTAGCGTCAAGAACCTCCCTTAAATTGTGCGGGGGAATATTGGTTGCCATACCGACGGCGATACCTAAGGTGCCATTTAAAATGAGATGCGGAACAGCCGCGGGAAGATATACCGGCTCCATTCTCGTCCCATCGTAATTAGGGCGCCATTGTACCGTATCTTTTTCAAGATCACCCAGCATCTCCGCGGTGAGACGGGACATCTTTGCTTCGGTATATCGCATCGCGGCGGCCGAATCGCCGTCTATGGAGCCGAAGTTTCCCTGTCCGATCACCAACGGATAACGGAATGAGAATTCTTGGGCCATTTTAACCATCGCTTCGTACACGGATGAGTCGCCGTGCGGGTGGTACTTACCAAGCACTTCTCCGACCACTGCGGCTGACTTCCTCGGTCGTGCGGCGTAGGTGAGGCCGATACCGTGCATGGCAAAAAGAATACGCCTTTGCACAGGTTTTAATCCATCGCGCGCATCCGGTAACGCGCGGGAAGTAATGACCGACATGGCGTAATTCAAATAAGACTCCTTCATTTCGGAGCTTATATCCACTGGCACAAGACCATCTGTCCGCCCGTCTACCGGGTTGTCATCCTTTTTCATCATATACTCAAGTCTCTCTATTTGAACCTATTTTAACATATATTGCCGTCGCTGACTATTAGACCCGCTGCGCAATAACCTTTTCTACTGCAATGATGAATTTTCGGCTACAAACAACTCATCACTCGTCAATGAATACGCTGTATTCACCTCCTCGCGCTTCGCTGTTTTCGCACGAAAATTCATCATCTCGCTACGAAAAATTATTGCGCAACGGGTCTACTGTCCAAATTGCTCTTTTAACTGCTCAATTCCTCGGTTGAAATCCAAAGAGAACGTCTTGCCGCTTTCTTTGATCACCGCAAATGGCGAGGGGGCTTGTTCATCTTCTTGCAGAGGAATATCTCCTCCAAACCGCAATGAAAATGTGGAAACCCATACAAAACCGATAATGCTCATAAAGACCGCCACAATCGCGACAAGGATCCTCTTGCGAATATATTCCGGCTTTGTTTGTAATTTTTCAATGTAATGAAGCATGGAAAATGAACGTATTTTCATAAATCTCTCCTTTCTCAATAATTTCCAATACTCCGATATCGGGTTTTAATGAGAAATTGGAGCGAGGAAACTACTGTGCTTTCAGCACGATGACCTCTCCTTCTTTATCCTCCAAGTCTTTTTTCTTGAGGGTAAGCTTGTCTAGCGGTACCGCCTTGTCCACACCCACTTCTTTCAGAAATTGCGCAAGCGCATTTTTCTCAGAGCCTTCGCCGTAATCCATCGGGATGACCACATGCGGCGCAAGCTGGGTGGCGAGTTTGTGCGCCTGCTCGGGCGCCAATACATCTTCGCCTCCAATCGGTACGAACAAAATATCAATATCGTCAAGAGCTTCTTTCGTCTTGTCATCAAGCTTGCCCTCTTGTAGCGCTCCCAGGAAACAGAGATTCATGCCGTCCAGCGAAACGAGATATATCGTATTCATCTTGTGCTCCTTTTGGTATGACGATTCAGCAAGAAAACCTTTGACGAAGATCCCTTTGATCTCATATTCGCCCGGTCCGGAAATAACAAACGGCGTTTTCTCGCCATAGGTAACACTTTCCACACCGTTGAAATCGGCGTGATTAAGAGAGGTAAGCACCACATCCGCGCCGAAGCGCGCCGCTTTCAATTTTGAATCCTTGGAGATAGGATTGAATGCGAGCACGGTATCGCCGAGTTGAACCTTGAAAAATTGTTTGCCGTAATAGGTGACTATCATGATGCGCACTATTATAACAAAATTACGGAAGAATCCTAGCGCTTATGTTCATCTCTCCGGTGGGATTGACCGAGCACCACTTTTATTAACTTCTCCGTCAGGCATCTGCCGAAACAATGATTACATGATCCGTCAAAAACCTCATTTGTTCCAAGAGTAAAATAAAAGTAGTGCTCGGTTGACAACATGTCGGATATTTGCTATAAAAGGCATTAATCCCAGAGCAAGTTGGGGAGGTATTAAACCTTTTGTTATGTCGTCGCACCACAGGAGTACTTCTTGTTTTCTAAGTTGCTTTGCACCTAAGAAAACAATGTCGCTCGGATGAAATGAAAATTTCCATCCCGACATCGTCGGGATTCCAGTTTTCATCCCCTTCCTCGCTAGACATAATAAACAAACTTGAATTTCCACGATTGTTCTTTTCGTATTTTCACACAAACCAAGAGGTACTACTCAATGCTTATCTTGACGAGGCGTGTTGGGGAAACTCTCAACATCGGTGATAACGTTACGGTCACGGTGCTCGGTGTCAAAGGCAACCAAGTGCGCATCGGGGTTAACGCTCCCAAGGACGTCCCTGTCCACCGTGAAGAAATCTATGCGCGCATCCAGAGGGAGCGTGCGGGACAAAACGGCCGCGCGCTCGCATAAAGCCTTTGCCTCAAGTCGAACGCGTCACAACAAAAAAGCACAAAGCCGCAAGGCAAAAAGGGGGGTTCATCTGAACTCCCTTTTGTTTTTGACTTTTTTAATGAATACTGTATGCTGTGCCTATTATCAGCGGAGAAAGCAAGGTCAACCCTGTAACGATCCGGACAACGGCAGGTACGATACAGACCCCTTGCGGAGAATAAAAAACTCCGCTTCACCCCGTTCTATTGCGGGGTTAGAAGCGGTTTTTTCTTTTAAAATTATGACAACGACTGACGTAACAAAAAACGACCTGGAAATCCTCGAGAAAGACGCGGACGAAACGAGTGAACTCGCCACTATTGATACTGGCATGGCAAACATGCTTTTGAGTGAAGAACGCGTGCCAGCGGAAGAAGGGGACCTTGTTGAAGGCGCGATCATCGGCTTTGGGCGCGGATCGGTTTATGTTGATCTCGCGCCGTTTGGCACCGGCATTATCTATGGCCGAGAGTACATGAATGCGCGCGACGTCATCAGACGTGCGAACATTGGGGACATTATTGCGGCCAAGGTGGTGGAAGCGGAAAACGAAAATGGCTACACCGAGCTCTCTCTCAAAGAAGCGCGCCAAGCGCTCACCTGGGGTGAAGCGGAAGATGCGATAAAGAAGAAAACTCTTCTGGAGCTTCCCGTTAAGGACGCGAACAAAGGAGGACTCATTCTTGAATGGCAAGGTATTCAAGGGTTCCTTCCCGCTTCTCAACTCTCCCAAGAGCATTATCCGCGAGTTGAAGACGGGAACAAAGACCAGATACTGGGTGAGCTGAAAAAGTTTATCGGCACAAAGCTCTCTGTTCAGATCATCAACGCATCACCAAAGGAGGGAAAATTGATCTTTTCCGAGAGAGGTATGGTGGAAAACGACAAGGCAAAAATCGTCAGCAAATACCATGTGGGCGATGAAGTAACGGGAGAGATCACCGGCATTGTTGATTTCGGCGTGTTCCTCAAAGTAGAAGAGGGACTGGAAGGATTGGTGCATATCTCGGAAATTGATTGGGGTTTGGTGGAGGACCCTAAAGCCCTCTTTAAAGTCCGCGAAAAAGTAAAAGCAAAAATTATTGAGATCAAGGACGACAAGATCTCTCTGTCTATTAAAGCACTCAAAGAAAATCCGTGGGGTGAAGCAAAAGACAGATACAAAAAGGGTGACATTGTGGACGGCGTCGTCATTAAATTCAACAAGCACGGAGCGCTGGTAAGCATTGAAGAAGGAGTCGCCGGATTGGTGCATGTATCTGAATTCAGTACGGAACAGAAACTCCGCGAAACGCTTGAACTGGGAAAGACATACAAATTCAAGATCACCTTCTTTGAACCAAAAGACCAAAAAATGACGCTCTCCTACGCGGAGGCGGACAAAAAAGAAGAGAAGTAGCAGGTTGAGGTGCGATTTCATGAGCACCGAAAGACCTT
>JBBTVG010000025.1 GCA_038063375.1 Patescibacteria group bacterium | reverse complement strand
TTCGTCCATTGTGGAAGATTCTCGACTGCAGCCACCCGTAGGTGTATGGTCCGTATCTCAGTACCATCGGTGGGGGTCAGGCTCTCACCTCCCCTAGCCGTCATTGCCTTGGTAGGCTTTTACCCTACCAACAAGCTGATAGCCCGCAGGCCGTTCCCAAAGCGCCGGAGCTTTACTCCTGAGAGACTATCGGGTATTAATCCACCTTTCGGTGGGCTATTCCCGACTTTGGGGTACGTTCCTACGTATTACTACCTCGTCTGCCGGTCCCCTTGCGGGTCCCTCGACTTGCATGCCTTATCCACGTCGCCAGCGTTCATCCTGAGCTAGGATCAAACTCTAATAAAAAATCAAAGCATCGTGAGATGTCTGATTCTTAAATAGAACGGAACAAAAGAAAAAATACTATCTTTGTTCTTTACTCTTTGCTCTTTAATTACTCTTTTTTATTTTTTGTTATGTGATGCATAACATGAACACCTATACTCCTATAGATGTTCGTTTTATTCAGTTGTCAAAGGACTATTGAAAACAGCCTTTCTCAAGGCGTTTTCCTATTATATAGATAAATAAGAAGAGGTCAAGCCCTAGGGACTTGACCTCTGTTGGCACGTACTGTGCGTGCTAACCGCCGTTATAATTGCGGACGAAGTGGCCGCATTTCGTGCACACGACCTTCCCATCCTGCCACATAGGATCATAGTCTTCTACATGGTGATCGGCGGGCGGCGCGTCACATCTGGGACAATCCGGAGAGTTTTCCGCCAGCACATGACCGACTCCGAGAATAGCAGGTTCTTTGCCGTTTTTTTTGCTCACTGTTCGGTACTCCTTTTTTCAATAGTGTTACAGAACAAACCCCTTATATTTTTACCATTCTCTGCTTTTTTACGCAAGAAAAACGCGAGAGTAAACTGACGTGTCGGTTCGCCGCACATAATTTTTGAAATATTACTTGCTATACCATCCTTTTATTTGATGTGTGGTACACACTTCTGCGATGACCGACAACAAAGATCTTTATTGTTTTTGATTCGATGCGAAAAATAATTCTATAATTTCCGACTCGGAGTTTGCGGTACCCCTTGAGCGTGTTGCGGAGTGGTATGCCAAATACTTCGGGGCGAGAAACAAGTTTAGTTTCAATAGCGCTCTTAATTTTACCTCGCCATTCTCGAGAGAGCAGAGGAATGTCGCGTGCTATAACCTGCTCATGACAGACAACCCTGTACGTTATGCCCATGCCTTTTTGTGTGAGATAAATCGCGCACCCTTTCTATCGCGGTTTTGAGCGATTTCCGCCCAGACCTGATCTTCCTCTATCTCAAGCGCGACACGAAGAAGCTCCGTTGCTTTTGTCGCCTGCGGGACGCGGTCGCGTTTGGCGATGCAAGAGAGCATTTCTTCAAGTTCGCTTTCCATACTGATATTGAGTCGTTTTTTTGTGGTAGCCATGGTTTTTTCTTTATCCTTAACACCCAAAGTGTATCAAAAGTGTGCCACCCGTGTCAAGCGCTTATAAAGTTACCCTCATGGAGTGCCACGAAATACCATAATGCTTCGCGCTAGCTGCGGGACTGCCACTTTTCAACAGCGACCAAGAGCGGCGCGGCGAGGAAGATGGAGGAATAGGTTCCGGCGATGACTCCGATTGCAAGAATTATGCGGAAACGGGTATGCCTATTTCAATAGTACCAATTTGGTTTTTGGGAATCTGTGATGATGCATCAAGAATTTCTAAGCCAAGAATTTTCCCGCTTTTATCCACGTCAACAAGCAGACGGTCTTTCATTTTGATCGTCTTGGAAACCTTCCCCTTCTTAAGGTAAATGTACATGGCGTCCGCTATTTTATCGTATTGTATTTTCATATATAGTAAGCTGTTACAATGATGACTTCTGCTCTCTTTTTTATATAAACAACCTCCAGTGTTCTGCCATTCAATTTTTTCGTCGCTTTCATTTTGTTGTTAAATGCGAACTTATTACTATCGGGATTTTTCAGTACCGTCTTAATTTGAGAAACATCTATACCTCGCTCAAGTATTCTATATTTTACATGGTCGGTAAATTGTATCTTCATAGTACCAATTATTTACAGGAGGTACAAGACGCGATACTACCCCCTCCTCTGCCACTTTTCAATAACTACGAGAAGCGGTGAGGCGATGAAGACCGAAGAGTAGGTGCCGGCGATCACGCCCACCGAAAGCGCGAGAGCAAACTGACGTGTTGGCTCGCCGCCCAAAAAATAGAGCACGAGCATCACGAAGACCACTGTCATGGAGGTGTTTATTGAGCGCGTAAACGTCTGTGATAAACCCTCACCCACCGTCTCCGCAAATCCCTTATCAATATGATACTCCTTATTCTTGCGGAGGTTCTCGCGGATACGGTCAAACACCACGATCGTGTCGTGTATGGAAAAGCCCAAGATCGCAAGAAGCGCCGTCACAAAGAGCGCGTTGACCTGGAAATCAAGGAAAAAATTCCCGAGGAGCGCGAAAACCCCCGTTGGAATGATCACGTCATGCGCCAGTGCAATGATCGCAACCAACCCGTATTTCCACGAAGACACCGGCTCGGATATCCGGCGAAACGCAAACGTGATAAAGAGAATAATGGCAACCATGACGATAGTGATCGCGATAACCGCCTTGCGCTTCAGTTCGTTGCCGACCACGGGACCGATGGAGGTGAAACGCTCTTCTTCAAACACCGTCGTGCCACCGAGAGAAAGCGCATTTAAAACCTCCATTCGTTCCTGCCCCGAAAGGTCTTTTGTGCGCAGGATGATACCGTTGTCTCCCCCCGGCTGGATAATGGTATTGCCAAGTCCGATACTTTTTATCCCCTCCTCTATCGTCTGGACTTCAGGTCTGCCATTGGGATATGAAACTTCAATAAGAGCGCCGCCCTTGAAATCAATGCCTAAATTAAGTCCGAAAAAAAGTATGGCAAAAAGAGACGCGCTCAGAAGTATGGCCGAGAGTGCGAAAAATATTGATTTATAGCGTACGATAAACATGATATTAAAATTCAAAAGAATTATCTGATCCCCGAACCGAATAAAAATCTCTTCATCGCGCCTTCTTCCCCCGCTTTCTTTGTCTCAATGGCAAACAAGAGCGTACGCGTGATGCTAATGGCGCTTATCATACTGACAAGAACACCGATCAAGAGGGTCAATGCGAACCCTTTCACCAACGAGGTGCCGAACCAAAAGAGAATGACGGCGGAAATGATGCTTGAGATGTTACTGTCGCGAATGGAAAGCCACGCGCGCGCGAAGCCTTCTTTCATCGCCTCGGGAATTTTCTTTCCCCGGCGCATCTCTTCTTTCATGCGTTCAAAGATAAGAATGTTCGCGTCCACTGCCATGCCTATAGAAAGTATAAAACCCGCGATGCCGGCCGATGAAAGCGTCACCGGAATCACCTTGAAGAGTGCCAACATGATGACCACGTAACATCCGAGTGCGACTACGGCAAGAACGCCCGGCAAACGATACCAGAAGATGAGGAAGAGGGCGACTACAGCAATGCCCCAGATTCCCGCATTGATGCTTGCCACGAATGCTTCGTGTCCAAGTGATGGCCCGATCGTCTGCGTTGTTAAAAGCTCTATCGGCACCGGCAATGCGCCTGAGTTGAGACGCCCGACAAGTGTTTTCGCCTCCACAGGCGTCATACTGCCGCTGATCTGGGCGCGTCCGCCGGTGATCTCCTCACGGATAACCGGAGTAGAGATCGGTGACCCGTCCAAATAGATCGCAAGGGTCTTGCCCACATTCTCTCTGGTGATCTTCGCAAATAAGTCCGCCCCCTCGCTATTGAACACGAGGGAAACGAGCGGCTCGCCGGTATTGGCGTCAAACTCAAGTTGAGCGCGATCCAGGAGGCGCCCGGTTAATCCCGTATCGGTATAAATATCTTCATTCAAAAGCGGGTTCTCTGCCACTTCGCGCCCTTCGGCGAGCGCCGCCTGCGCTTCTTTATACGCGTCTATGATCGGTTGCACCTCTTCTTGCGGACGCTCCAGTTTGAATTCAAGCAGGGGCGTTTGACCGATCATGGCAATTGCCGCATCCACATCGGTTACCCCGGGAAGTTCCACGACCAATCGGTGCTCCTTCTGTCCGCTGATAAGAGCGGATGTTTCCTCCAATTGCACGAGTGGTTCTGACACGCCGAATAAGTTGACGCGTCGCTCGATCACGTCGCGGAGCGCATCCATGGAATTCGCGACATCCGCATTTTCCAATGCCGAAGTGTCGGCGCGATACACCAAATGGGTGCCACCCGAAAGGTCCAGCCCTAATCTGAAGGGAAATCGCGCATCAGGGTTTACTTGGGAGGCATAATCAAAGTAGCCGATTCCAAGACCGCCGAGGAGTAATATAAGCGCTGTAAGCCTTATTTGCCACATAATACGCCAAGTATACAGATTCTCCGATAATTATCAACCGTAGTTTTTAACGGTTTATCCTACGGACCCTGTGGTACAAAAAGTACGAAAAAGCCCCTATAAAGGCTCCCAGTGCCCACCCTGCCAATACATCAAATGGCCAATGCACTCCGGCCATGACCCGCGCGATACCGATCAAAAGCGCGCCGAAGAGATAGAGTGCTCCCAGTCCTCTGTGGTAAAAAAATACTGCGGTGGCGAGCGCCGCAAAAAATGTGGCATGCCCCGACGGAAACGAGTCAAGCCCGCTCCCATTCTCAAAGATCACGCGGGCGTCAAGAAGCGTGATGAAAGGTCGGGGGCTTACATAAAAATACTTAACAACATGCGCAAGCACCCATGCCAGAGTTGCGGCGCTCAAAACAACCAAGATGTTTTTTATACCTTCTTTCTTTGTGTGGGTGTGGGTAAAGAGAAAAGTAAAGAGCATCGCGAGGAGCACCCATCCGAGATACTCCGCGATGAAGAAAATGACTTGATCAAGCCATTCGTATTGAAATGCAAACGAGTTAAGATACAAAAAAATTGATTCGTTCAT
>JBBTVG010000024.1 GCA_038063375.1 Patescibacteria group bacterium | reverse complement strand
AATGTCGCTACTTTTTTTCAATTTTATGCGGATTGTGATTGGGGCAGTTTTTATCACTGCATCGTTCGGGAATGGTTTTCGTTCCTTCCATCATTAACGCGCCGCACGTTTCGCAATTCTTGCCTGTTGGCTTTGCTTTGATGGCGTGCTTGCATTTGGGATAATTTGAACAGCTGTAAAATGTTCCAAACCGGCCGCGACGTTCCATCATCTGACCTTCTTTGCATACCGGGCACACGACACCTGTTTTTGCCGCCTCATCTTCGGCGGCACTTTTTTTGATAAATTTACATTTCGGATAATTACTGCAGGCCACAAACCGCCCGAATCGTCCGTCGCGTTCCACCAGCTTGCCGCCGCAATCGGGGCACTCCTCGCCAGTCTCTTTCGGCCCTTCAAGCTCAAGGCCATCAATCGTACGCGCACCGATACAATCAGGGAATTTTGAACATGAAAGAAACTTCCCCGTGCGCCCGAGCTTAATGACCATGAGCGCTTTGCATTTTGGGCAGGTGATCTTCGGGTCGGCATCTCCAAGTGTGGTGATTTTTTCCATTTTTTCTTTTGATAATACGTCTTTGCTAAATGGTCCGTAAAAGGCCTTTAATGTTTTTAGATATTTACCCTTGCCGTCCGCTATTTCATCAAGTTCGTTCTCCATTTCTGACGTAAAAGAGTCGCTGATGTATTTTTCAAAGTGTGTTTCCAAAAAAGAGCTCACGACGTCGCCGGTATCGGTGGGGAAGAGCGTGCGCCCTTCGCGAGCGACGTATCCGCGGTCCTGTATCGTCTTGATGATGCTTGCGTAGGTAGAGGGCCTTCCGATGCCGCGTTTTTCAAGCTCTTTGACGAGTCCCGCTTCCGTATAGCGTCCCGGCGGCTGTGTCTCTTTTTCTTCCGAATTGAGCGAAACGAGTGTGAGCGCGTCGCCCTCCGAGAGCTTTGGCACTTCCACGTCTTCTCCACGCGCATCCGGGTCCGCTTTCAGCCAGCCGTCAAAAATGACCCGAGAACCGTTGAGAGCAAAGTCAGGGATTGTCTTCGGAGTAATGTTCCCGACAATCCTTGTTTTGAGAAGCTCCGCGTCCGCCATTTGAGACGCGACCGCGCGGGCCCAGATGAGCCGGTAGAGTTTTTTCTGTTCTTCATTGGCCCCCGCCGTTTCTTTATTGATACTGGTTGGCCGAATCGCCTCGTGCGCTTCTTGAGCGCTTTTACTTTTTGTTTTATAGGTGCGCGGGAAGGCAAGCTCTACGCCGTATTCTTTTCTTATGTACGCATCAATTTGCTTTTCCGCGTCTTTGGAAAGCGTCGGACTGTCGGTACGCATGTAGGTAATAAGGCCGGCTTCGTAGAGTTTTTGCGCAACCCCCATGGTCTTCTGCGGCGCAAACCCGAAACGCGAACTTGCCGTTTGCTGGAGCGTTGAGGTAATGAACGGCGGGCGGGGAGAGCGCTTTTGTTCCGTTTCTTTTATCTCGGTGACGGCCCAAGGATTGCTTCTTCCTTCCAAAAGGATGCGCTCCACTTCTTTTTTATCCCGAGGCTCTTCCGAACAGAGAAGCGCAAACGGCACGTCTCCTTTCTTCATGCTAGCAGTAATCACCCAATATGTTTCCGGACTAAAGGCCCTGATCTCACGCTCGCGTTCCATAATAATGCGCAATGCGGGCGACTGAACACGGCCCGCCGAAAGGCCGTAACGTACTTTTTTCCAGATGAGGCCGGAGAGGTCGTATCCAAAAAGGCGGTCAAGCACGCGCCGCGCCTCCTGGGCTTTGAGCAGGTGTTCGTCAATTTCGCGCGGGTGCAAGATTGCTTCTTTGACAGCGCTCTCCGTAATCTCATTAAAGACTATTCTTTTTGGGTTTTTAATTTCCGCGGCCTGTGCGACATGCCATGCAATCGCTTCACCTTCGCGATCGGGGTCGGTCGCGAGATACACCTCGGTTGCCTTCTTTGCCAATTTTCTGATCTCGTCAACGACGCGCTCCTTTCCTTTTGAAATTTCATAGTGAGGCACAAACCCGCCCTTGATATCAATCGCCTTCTTGTTTGATTTTGGCAGATCGCGAACATGACCGACACTTGAAGTGACGGTGTATTCTTTGCCCAAATATTTGCCGACGGTCTTTGTTTTCGCCGGCGATTCAACAATTACGAGTTTCATCCCGTTAGAGGCAGGCCGCGACCATTGCGCAACCCACATAATAATTACTGCTAAAAATTCGACCCCGTAACATAATATTTATTTTTGAATTTTCCGTCGGCCGCTGCCTCTAACGGGATTCATATTTACTCACTTGTACTACAAGCGATATTTTTTTGCAAATTTATCTTCTGTGCACAACTCCCCATTCTTCCTTGATAAGACCCTTGATTTCCATCACCGATAGCAGCTCATTCGCTTTGCTTGTCTCAAGAGAAAGCGCCCGTATGAGTTCATCGCGACCGAGAGAGTCTTTCAGCAATGCTAACACGTTTTTCTCTTCATCCGAACAATCTGCCGGAACAGGCGAATGTTCGTTTTGAGAAATATCAAAGCCGAGCTCTCGCAATATATCGTTGCTTCCGGAAACCGGCATCGCGCCTTGGCGTATGAGCGCATTTGATCCCTTACTGTTCTCGGAAAAAATGGAAGCCGGCACGACGTATACGTCGCGATTGTAATCAAGCGCCATGCGCGCCGTGATGAGCGTCCCGGAGCGCTCCGCCGCTTCAATAATGAGTACGGCACGAGAGAGTCCCGCCATGATCCGATTTCTTTGCGGAAAACTCCACACGGTTGCCTTGAAGTCAGGTTCAAATTCAGAAAGAAGCGCGCCGCCGCTCCCTATGATTTTCTCCGCCAAGTGGTAGTTGGTGGCGGGGTAGAGCACTTCCTTTCCGAGTCCCGAACCCGGCACGGCAATTGTTTTGAGGCCCGCGCGAAGCGCCGCCTGATGCGCGATTGAATCAATGCCGAGCGCAAGACCCGAAACGATCGCAATGTCGTATCCCGAAAGTCCCGCGATCAATTCTTCACACACATCCTTTCCATAAGAGGAGTATTTTCGCGACCCCACGACGGCGAGCAGGGTCGTTTCTCTCGGGGGGAGAGTACCGCGCAGGTACAGGTGCTCCGGCACATCGGGAATCTCCAAGAGTTGCGGCGGGAATTCTTGGGGCGCGAGTTTTCTTATTTCGTCCATTTTCTAAATTCTACCATTTTTGGTAGTATATACTACATACTATTACCTGCTATTACCCAAACACTACGTTATGCTTGATATAAAATTCATTCGCGAGAACAAGGAGCTCATAGCTCTAGGCGCCAAAAAGAAACACATTGATTTTAACGTGGAGCTTTTGATCGCCGCTGACGACAAGCGTCGCGCGCTTTTGGCTGAAGTTGAAGAAATGACAGCGCGGCAGAACCAAGCGTCAAAAGAAATACAACAAACTGATGATACGGGCAAGCGAGCGCAATTGATCGCCAGCATGAAAGTATTGAAGGAGATGATACACATCAAAGAAGAAAGCTTAAAGGCCGTACTGGAGGAGTGGCAGAAGCTCATGGTGCACGTTCCTAATATTCCCGACATGTCGGTACCCGAAGGGAAAGACGACGCGGACAATAAAGAGGTCAGAATCTGGGGAGAGAAGCCGCAATTTTCTTTTACTCCCAAAAGCCATACCGAGATCATGGAAAATCTTGACATGGTTGATCTTGAACGTGGCGCGAAAGTGGCGGGCTTCCGCGGTTACTTCTTAAAGAACGACGGAGCGCGTCTCGCTTTCGCCATCTGGCAGGCGGCACTTGACCATTTTTTAAAAAAAGGATTTACGCTGATGATGGTGCCTTCGCTCGTTCGGCGGGAAAATCTCCTCGGTACGGGATATATTCCGCAGGGCGAAGAAGATTTGTATAAAACACAAGACGACGAATATCTCGCCGGCACGGCGGAGGTTGCTACCATGGGATACCACATGGACGATGTGTTGCCAAAAGAATCATTCCCGCGGAAGTTCCTCTCCTTCTCGCCCTGTTTCCGCAGGGAAGCGGGGAGTCACGGCAAGGATGTAAAGGGATTGATCCGCGTGCACGAATTTTTCAAGTTGGAACAGGTGGTGCTCTGCGAGGCAAGCCATGAAGAGTCGGTAAAATATCATGAGGAGATCAATAGAAACACCGAGGAGTTCATTGAATCTCTGGGTATTCCTTACCATACCGTGGTGAATTGCGGCGGCGACCTTGGATTGGGCCAGGTGAAAAAATATGACATTGAATTATGGGTGCCGCTTGAAGAGAAATATCGCGAGATCAGCTCCGCGTCGTATTTTCATGATTTCCAAACTCGCCGCCTCAATATCCGATATAAAGATGTGGACGGAAAAATGCGTTTCGCACATTCCTTAAACAGCACCGCGATCCCGACCCCTCGCATCCTCGTATCGCTCGTGGAAAATTATCAACAAGAAGATGGCTCGGTCAGGATTCCTGAGATACTGCAAAAGTATATGGGAAAAAATGTGATTAAAAGCAATTAAAGCGTGCCGTCTGGTGGCAGAGGCCTATATGAAATCTCGCCGTGATATTTTAAAATCTTCTCGCCACAAGAAACTTCTTGAAAAAAGAAAGGCGTTCGCTATATGGGGGTCTCTGATCCTTGCTTCCTTTTTTGTGCTTGTTGGAGTGCTCTCATGGTTTTCGGGAAATGAAAAAGTGGTTATTGCTGAAATAGAAGCGCGCGGCAACAGTGTGGTCTCCGGTGAAGAGATTGTCAGTATGGTACGAGAAGAGATGGCGGGAAAATATCTCTGGCTTTTCCGTAAAGATAATAGTTTTTTGTATCCGCGCGAGATGATCAAGGAGCGCATACTTTCCGAACAAAAGCGCATTTCAGAGGCGGATGTGTATCTGAACAACCTTGCTTCGTTGGTCGTGAGCGTCACGGAACGAAAGCCGGCATATCTGTGGTGCGGACCCGAGTACTCGGAAGAAGAAAACAAAAAATCTTGTTTTTTTATGGACCGTGACGGTTACATTTTCGCATCGGCGCCATATTTCTCAGGCGATGTTTTTTTTGAATGGTATGGGCCGACCGAGGAAAAGAGCGAGAACCCTATCGGGGATCGGTTCCTCCCATATACTGAATTCAAAAAGCTCGTGTCTTTTCGAGAGGCCATTTCGGCGCTTGGTCTGAAAACGACGCATTTAACAACAAGAGCGGACGGGGATTACGCGCTCGCGCTCAAGGATTCAGGGAGTATTTTGTTTAACAGCGATCAGGAATTTGACGCGTTGCTCGGCAACCTTGACTCCGCAATCGGCGCGCTCGCAAAGTATAAGGAGCTTGAATACATAGACCTCCGCTTCGGCAACAAGATATTTTACCGGTACAAATAATATAAAAACGGGGCATTTCTTCCAAGAAACCTCTTTTGTTGGTGTGTGTAAGCATCGAGTGTCCATGTATGACCGTCCTATGTACTTTCTACCATATTCTCCACTACTCCAGTATACTGGAGTAGTGGAGAATATGGTGTATGACATATGGAATCATATTAAATCGTTAAGTGATTCCAAGCCATTGAACCATTACGAGGTCTTTACAAAAGTTCAAAAACATGTAATTCTGGAAAAAGTTTTATACACAAGGAGCGGGTCATGGTTGATGAGAGGTTTGCGGAAAAATTCGGCTGGCGGATGTATTGCAGGATTCTTGTTAATAATATCGTTCTGTATATGGAAGGGCCCAGGTTTTTCTTGAAAGTGGAAAATGACAGAGTCGGGAAGATTCGCCTGTTTCTGGATGCGTATGCAGCGGGAGACCTTCGCGCTCTTGATCCGCTTGGGGTTATAGAAGAAGCGTTTACCCGAGCGCACAAAAAGGTATATAAGAATGTACCAAAAAAGGAACTGGCACGGCTGGTCATGGTTAATCTTCAATTGATTGAGCGCGACTTTCACAGTAAGGGGCACAAAGACCTGGACAAAACGAAAGTATTTTTTCTCGTCCTTCAGAAAGTGCTCACACGACCCGTTCTTAAAGTAAAATCGCAGTAATACATGTCCATGTCTCGGCTTTAGCCGAGGCATTTTTTTGTGCTAGAATGCACAACAATGGATCAGGGATTTTGGGAAAAATTAAAGAAGCCTGCCTCGCCGAGTCAAGGCGGGCCGTTTTTCGCGCTTGCGCCCATGGCGGATGTGACCGACACGGCATTTCGGGAGATCATCGCGAAATACAGCGAACACGGCACTACCCACGGAGGTCCCGATGTTTTTTGGACGGAGTTTGTGTCATGCGACGGCCTGGCAAGCAAGGGGCGAGAAGTGCTGTTGCGAGATTTGGAATACACCAAAGGAGAACACCCTATCGTGGCGCAAGTATTCGGTGCTCATCCGGAAAATTTTTACAAAGCGGGATTGCTCATCCGGGAGCTTGGTTTTGATGGCGCTGATATCAACATGGGATGTCCCGACAGAAGCGTTGAGAAACAGGGCGCGGGCGCGGCGCTCATAAAAAATCCCGACCTTGCAAAAGAGCTGATCGCGGCGCTCAAGGAAGGGAGCGGCGGTTTGCCGGTGTCGGTAAAAACGCGCGTCGGCTACAACAAAGACCAAATAGATGAATGGATATCCATGTTGCTTGGAGAGGGCCTTGCGGCTTTGACGATCCACGCGCGCACGCGGAAAGAAATGTCCAAAGTGCCCGCGCGCTGGAGTGATGTGAAGCGGGTGGTGGAGCTCCGCGATGCGATGGGCGTGAAGACCCTTATCATTGGCAATGGCGATGTCACGGATATGAAAGACGGGGAAGAGAAAGCGCGTGAGAGCGGCGCCGACGGGGTGATGTTGGGGCGCGCTATCTTCGGCAACCCGTGGCTGTTCAATAAAAATATACAAGTTTCAGACGTTCCTTTGGAGGAAAAACTTCGGGTTATGGTGGAGCATACGAAACTTTTTGAGAAGAAACTGGGCGATATCAAAAACTTCGCCATCATGAAAAAGCATTACAAAGCATATGTGCACGGATTTGACGGCGCGAAGGAATTGAGGATGGAGCTTATGGAAACGGCGGATGTGGCGGGAATTGAGCGGATTATAGCCCGATTCCTTGCAAAAACTTGAAAAGTGTGGTACATTAGAAACAGTAAATTGGTACCGGCTCTTTATAATAGTAGTGGCACAGTATGGTGAAAATGGAGGATTACCATGAAGATGCTAGCCCACTTCCTTGCTTTTAAACTGGCAGCAGCTGGTGAGACAATCATCATTTATTCTTTTACAAGTTGTTTGGCTATCGCGGCGCTCATCGGACTCATTTTGTTCTTCTGTGCGAATCTTGTGAATTCCCGTAAAGAATGATATTCACACGAATATTAAAACGCCTTGCATGTGCAGGGCGTTTTTACTTAATACCCGACGGCAGGTATGGTACTAAAACAGTATCTTGTGGTAGGATGTTTGCAGTAGTGGTCTGTTTTTTCACGTTTTCCACAAAAGGGGGAGTTATGGACCAAAAAGTTCGTCGTTGGAGGATGAAGGAGACCCTGAACATGCCATTGCGGATAGCGGTTATCATTGTTATCCTCACATGGTTTTTCAAATAATTTTTCGTTTGAAACAAGTTTCCACAAACGGCGCATGTACGCGCCGTTTTTTCTTGGGCCGTATTTTCTGATATACTTCTACCCATGAGCGAAATCGCGTTGTATAGAAAATATCGGCCGGCGCAATGGGACGAGGTACAGGGGCAAGACCATGTCATTAAAGTGCTCAAGGGAGCGATTGAAAATGACAAAGTTGCCCACGCGTATCTTTTTTACGGGACGCGCGGAACAGGCAAGACGACCGTGGCGCGCATTTTTGCGCGCGAGATTGGCGTCTCTGTAAATGACGTGTATGAAATAGACGCGGCGAGTAACCGTGGCATTGATGACATCCGCGAGTTGCGCGACGCGGTGAATATGCTTCCGCTTGAATCACCCTACAAGGTCTATATCATTGACGAAGTGCACATGCTCACGAAAGAGGCATTCAACGCGCTTTTGAAAACGCTTGAAGAGCCGCCCAAGCACGTGATATTCATCCTTGCGACTACGGAACTTGAGAAACTTCCTGAAACAGTTGTGTCACGTTGCCAAACATTCACCTTCAAGAAACCCAACCACGAGCTCCTGAAGCAGATGGTGCTTGATACGGCGAAGAAGGAAGGATTGAAACTGGAGAGCGCTTCCGCCGACCTCATTGCCCTTTTGGGAGACGGATCGTTCCGCGACACACTCGGGATTCTTCAGAAATTGACCGCTTTCTCCGCCGACAAAAAGATAACCCGTGAAGAAGTGGAGCAAATTGTAGGCGCGCCGAGCACCAAGCTCGTCAATGGCGTTCTTTCCGCGATCGCGGAAGGAAAGCTTGCAGAAGGACTCGCGGATATCCACACGGCGGTGGAATACAACGTGGATATGAAGGTGTATGTGAAACTCATTTTGCGCAAACTCCGCGCGGTACTTCTCCTTCGCTACGCGCCCGAAATGACGGAAAAGATCGTGCAGGATTTCACCGAGGAGGACGCGGGGCTCTTGAAAGAGTACGCGGAAGAGAAAGACTCAAAGCTAAGCAGTACTGCCCTCGTGGCGCTCCTGGAGGCGTATCAGCAGATAGGATATTCGTACATTCCGCAGTTGCCGCTTGAGCTTGCGCTCATCAAGCTTATCGGGCAAGATAAGAAGTGATTTTTAAAAGTGATGTATTGCCGGGTCGTCTAATGGTAGGACAGTGGCCTTTGAAGCCATTAATTGGGGTTCGAGTCCCTGCCCGGCAGTTTTGAACGCAGTGAAAAATGCCGGGAGCGAGCAAACTGCTTTGCTCGCGTCAGGACTCGAAAGGCGGAGCGTTATCGAGCGACCAATAGGAGCGAGATCGCGAGCCGCGTCCAGCAGTACTTATGAGCGTAAGCGAATTAGTAACTGCGGGACGAGTCCCTGCCCGGCAGTTAGAGTAGCTTCAACTCCGATACGGAGTATTGGAGTTTAGCTGGTCTCTGACCGGGAGGGACTCGAACCGAGCGCCGGCAAGCTGGCCGGAGGCCACGGTGCGAGTGGGGGTCGATGGAGTGAGATTTTTATGAGTCAAAGATGAAATAAAAATCCACGAGAGTGACCGAGTCCCTGCCCGGTAGCTTTGAATAGAAAATAGGAAATAGTATCTCACTTATTCGTCTACAAAAATTTGATATTAGCCCAGTTGGTTTCACTGAAATCTCTAAGACGATAGCTGGTATCCCAGCCCCAAATTGAGCTTTCTTTTTGTCTTAAAATGGTGTAAACTAATGGTAAGTTAGCTTTATGCCAACAAATCACGACAAAAACCTATCCGCCCTCC
>JBBTVG010000023.1 GCA_038063375.1 Patescibacteria group bacterium | reverse complement strand
GTTTTGAGCCTCGAGCGAGAAAACTAGCCACAAGGTGTACAGAACCTGTAAGGTTTCATACACAAAAAACCCCGGATCATATGATCCGGGGTTTTTTGTGTATGATTAATTAAACTTATTCATCGCAATCAAGCGACCTTCGGTAGTAATAGCCTCAATGGCTTCATTGGTCTTCTTTGAAAGTTTTTTAAGCTCCTGAAATTCGTCCGGTGTAAAGTTCTTCAGAATAAAGCGTACCACCTGCTCCTCCCCTTGTGGTTTTTTAAGTTTACCGGATGCTGTTTTGGGCGAGATACCGACGCGAATGCGCACAAATCCTTTCGTCTTTATACTGCGTGCTATGGATTCAATCCCCTTGTGCCCGCCCGAACCACGGTCAAATGAAAGTTTGAACGTCCCAACCGGCAGGTCAAGATCGTCATAGATTACAATAAGTTGCTCCGCCTTTTTTTTGCTCGTGACGAGCGGCAAGAGGCTTTTGCCGGAATTATTCATGAACGTTTCAGGCATGAGAAGAAGCACTTTCTCCTTGCCCACCTTCCCTTCCGAGATGAGCGCGCGAGTTTTTTTATCCGCGCGCCAATCGGGAAAATCGTTCTTTTTTCTGAAATACTCCAAAACAATGCGACCTGTGTTATGTCGTGTCTCCTCATACTCTTTGCCCGGATTGCCGAGTCCTACGATAATATATGACATAGTCCCATTATATCGCAAAATGCTTTCGTTGCAAAAAATCTATGGTAGAATGAAAAACAACGGGTCGCTTAATAATGTAACGTAACGTAAAAACATATGACAAATTTTGAAAAGCCGGTTGCAAGCAACGAGAATGAAAACTTAAAAAAACCGGAGGCCATGATCATAGGCGGTGAAGAAATGTTACTCACCCCGGAAGAAGTGGACATGATCAAAAGAATGCGCGCCGAAAATAGCGACTCCTGGAGAGAACAAGCGTAATACATGCAAAGAAAACCCCCGCTAAAGGCGGGGATTTTCTTTGCATGTATCAAATAATTTGCTTTAGATATATTTTTATAATACTATGTATGCACATGATTGAAGAACGACACAACTCTTCGGAGAAGTCGGGTGCCCCAGAAGAGGTAGCTCTCGGGCAAAAATATTCCCCAAGCAGTTTCTTTTGGGAAATTATTAAATTTGCCGTGATCGCGTTCATTGTCGTTGTTCCGATCCGAGTCTTTATCGCAAGCCCTTTCATTGTCAGCGGGAGCTCAATGGATCCTTCCTTTGCCACGGGAAACTATCTCGTGGTTGACGAGATCTCTTATCGTTTGGAAAAGCCGGAGCGCGGCGATGTCGTGGTGTTCAAATATCCCAAAGACCCCTCAAAATTTTTCATCAAGCGCGTTATCGGTCTTCCGGGGGAAACGGTAGAAATAAAAGACGGCAACGTGTTCATCGTCAACAAATCATTTCCGGGAGGATTCAACTTGAACGAACCCTATATAAAATTTCCTAAGGCTGATAGTATGGTCATCACATTGGGTGACACCGAATACTTCGTGATGGGTGACAACAGAGAAGCAAGTTCCGACTCTCGCGTCTGGGGACCGCTGGACGAGCAATTCATTACCGGCAGGGCGTTTCTAAGACTCTTCCCTTTAAACAGGCTCGGACTTTTCCCCGAAAAGGCACTGTATTAAAAAAATATTTATGTCCGAAAAGCCAACAACAGGAAAAGAAAAAAAGAGTACTCTGCAATCTCTCAAAGGGATGCGCGACATCTCGGGAGATGAGTACTATCGCTATCAGGGGCTTTTTGAAAAAGCGCAGGAAATAGCCGTCTATTA
Source organism: Patescibacteria group bacterium (assembly GCA_038063375.1). Classification (NCBI taxonomy): domain Bacteria; species Patescibacteria group bacterium. Next base: position 1,359 of record JBBTVG010000023.1, on the reverse strand, counting down.
CGGATTCAGACCCATTGAGACCCCTATATTGGAAAAAGAAGAGTTGTTCGTGCGCAGTGTCGGCGAATCTACGGATATCGTTGAAAAAGAAATATATACTCTCCGAACCAAGGGCGGCGACAAGCTTGCCATGCGTCCGGAAGGAACCGCACCCATCATGCGCGCATACATTGAACAAGGTATGCAGAACTTGCCGCAACCGGTCATGCTCTACTATAGCGGACCGTTCTTCAGGCACGAGAGACCGCAACGCGGCAGGTCGCGTCAATTCATGCAGTTTGGTTTTGAGATATTGGGCTCCCCTAAAAGTATTGCCGACGCCATCATCATTAGAACCATGCTGGACGTTTTAGAGGAAGTTGGATTTAAAGATCTTTCCATTGACATCAATAGTATCGGGGATTCCGAATGTCGCCCCGCCTACATCCGCGCATTAACATCATATTATAAGAAGCATATTGAAAAGCTCTGCGTACACTGCAAGAAGAGATTGAAAGACAATCCGCTCCGACTACTGGACTGTAAAGATGAAGGTTGCCAAGCGCTGAAAGAGGAAGCGCCTGAATCCCTCAATCACCTCTGTGGCGGATGCAAACAGCATTTCAAGGAGGTGCTTGAATATTTGGATACGATGGGTATTCCTTACTCTGTCAAAAATTCCCTTGTTCGGGGCTTAGATTATTACACCCGTACTGTTTTTGAGATCATAGAAAGCATTGCCCCGACAGAAGAACCAATAAAGGAGAGCGCACCGAATCCGGAAGACGAGACCGAAAGAGACGCACAAGAAAAAGAGAAAGAAGTTTCGGAGGAACCAAGTGAGCCGGGTGTCACTTTGCTTACGATCGCCGCCGGCGGACGATATGACAACCTGGCAAAGTCGCTTGGCAGTAAAAAACCGGTACCCGCAGTGGGGGGCGCCATCGGAATGGACAGGCTTGTCATGCGTCCGGAACTCAAGTCCTTGAGCCCGCGCATCATCAAAAAGCCGAAGATCTATTTCATACAACTTGGCTTTGAAGCAAAACTAAAGAGCTTGTCGGTTATTGAACTCCTTCGCAAAGCGAAAATTCCTATCGCGCAATCCTTGAATAAAGACAGTCTGGCGACGCAACTCTCCACCGCCGAACGATTAAACGTCCCCTACACCATCATCTTTGGACAAAAAGAGGCGATGGAAGGAACGGTGATCGTGCGAAATATGGAGAACCGCTCGCAGGACACGATATCCATAGAAAAACTGCCGGAATATCTTAAAAAGATAAAGGGCAACTAAAACCCGAATTTCCATACCGCACCACAGGAGTACTTCTTGTTTTCTAAGTTGCTTCGCACCTAAGAAAACAATGTCGCACCACA
>JBBTVG010000022.1 GCA_038063375.1 Patescibacteria group bacterium | reverse complement strand
GCGATGATGGCAAAATACACAGGAACAGTGCTTGCCGGCAAGTCAGCACCGCTTCTTGAGTTCAACAAAGCGGATTACGATGCGGCAATCGCGTCGGACAAGTTGGTGGTACTCTATTTCTACGCCAATTGGTGCCCAGTCTGTAAAGAAGAAACGGCGAATGCGCTCTATCCGGCATTCAACGAATTAACGACCGACAAGGTGATTGGTTTTCGTGTCAACTACAAAGATAATGAAACCAATAGCGATGAAAAAGCCCTCGTGGTCCAATATGGCATTCCTTATCAACACACGAAAGTGCTTGTGAAGAATGGAAAGCAAATCCTAAAAGCACCCGATGGATGGAACAAGGCACGCTACACCACGGAGATAAACAAGGCACTCGCTCAATAAAAGTTCCTCGTGGCGGGGCCCCGAGGTATTGAACCTGTGTGAGCTCCTCGGTTCGGGTGTGTGAATGAAGGTGCAAAGCAGTGGCCTTCATTCACACACCATTCACTCTACGTCGCTAATAAAAAATTTATGAATCAAATCACCTCTCCTGAAAAACCCCCGCGCGATTGGAGCATTTTCTTTTCAAGCGTTTTCTTTGTGCTGGGGTTCTCGCTTGTGTTTTCTCTTGTCGGTGTTCTTCTGCAAACAGTTCTTTCAAGCGCTTCCTATACGGTCCAAGAATGGCTAGGACGGCTCGGCGGGGTAGTCATTATCCTATTTGGGTTTTTTCTGCTCGGCTTGTTTACTCCGGCGTTTCTGAAGAGAGATCATAAGATTAAGGTCGCGCGCCGGTTTCGCTCTCACTATCTGACGTCTTTTGTTTTCGGCGCCGCCTTTGCCGTAGGGTGGACCCCGTGTGTTTCTGCGGCACTCGGCGCGATCTTGGCACTCGCAACAACATCGGCATCGAGCGCGTTTTTGCTTCTTGTCGCCTATACGCTCGGGTTGGGAATCCCATTCCTTCTCGTCGGGCTTTTCACGAACCAAGCGCAAGAGCTTATCAACCGCTTGGGCAAGAAACTTCTCTACCTCCAGTATTTCTTCGGCGTTGTCCTTATCGCATTGGGTGTCTTAGTCTTTACCGGAACGCTTTCGCGTGTCGCTAATCTTCAGTTTCTGACAGACATCCTTCTTGCGCTCAACTTGACGACATCAATCGGCGGCGGTATCAGCTCGCTTACGATCTTTAACTTCGGCATTTCGTTTCTGGCCGGGGTTGGCTCGTTTTTAAGCCCCTGTATTCTGCCGCTTATCCCGGGATTTCTCTCCTATCTTGCTTCCACCGCAGTAAAGAAAGATGTCATTGCATAGTATGAATCCTCAAAATCAAAAAGTTACAATATCCATCGCACTCATCGCTCTCGTTGTCGGCGGTATCACATACCTTGATTCACAAAAAGTTTCTCGCGACACAATCGGCGGAAAAGTGGAGGTACAAACGACCGGAGATAAAGAAGAAAAAGCCAAGCGATATCCGATTGCAAAAGAGATCACGACCCCCGACGGATTCATTAACACGGATGGGAAGTCCGTCACGATAGGTGAGTTTGTCGGGAAAAAAGTCGTGCTTCTTGATATCTGGACGTACTCTTGTATTAACTGTCAGCGGACAACGCCATATTTGAACGCGTGGTACGAAAAATATAAGGACAAGGGGCTGGTCATCATTGGGCTCCATACCCCAGAGTTTGGGTTTGAGAAGGTGTACCAGAATGTGCTTGAAGCGACAAATAGACTGGGGATCAAATATCCTGTGGTTCTTGATAACGACTATTCCACATGGAACGCGTACCAGAACCGATTCTGGCCGAGAAAGTATTTGATAGATATTGACGGCTTCATGGTGTACGACCACATCGGAGAAGGCGGTTATGAAGAAACAGAGGAGAAAATAGTAGAGCTCTTAAATGAACGTTCTCTCCGCTTGGGTATGGATGCAGTCGTGAAAGCGGGTGTCGCGGACAAGAACACGGAAACAACCGATTTCTCAAAAATAAAAACGCCGGAAATCTATATCGGCGCCGCGCGGCTCTCCGCGCTCGCTAACATCCCGAGTACCGAGTGTCTTTCAGGTGTGTGCGAATATGTGCTTCCCGAAACAACTGCGCTGAACACGTTTACACTTGGTGGCAAGTGGGCAATGGGAGCCGAGAACGCGGTGCTTTCTTCTGATACGGGAACCATACGTCTTCGCTTTTCGGCAAACAAAGTAAATCTCGTCGCGGGCGCTCCCAAAAATGTGAGCGCAGAAATTTTTCTTGACGGCGTGCCGATACAAGCGTCCTTGGCAGGTAGTGAGGTGATGGACGGGCAAGTTATTTTCAACACGCACAACCTCTACAATCTCGTTGATTTGAAAGGTGATTATGGTGAACATCTATTGGAAATTCGTTTTCTGCAGGGCGAGGTTTCGGCGTTTGCCTTTACGTTTGGATAGACCCTTTCAACGCTTCAAGAAGGACAGGCGGAGGTATTGACAATATGGAGTAATAGTGTATAGTTCGTACAGTTTTTTGTTATTTCACAAGTAAAGTAAGAACCCAATGATCCAAAAAGGAGACTGTTGATGAAGAAGCACAGGTACGGATTTGTATTTCTTTTCCTGCTGGTCCAGTTCTTTTCTGTGGCGTATGCCGCGGAGGGAGGCATGGTGGTGAAAGAAAATTGCGCATGGGAACATCCCGGGAGAGAGTCGTCCAAGTGGGGGCACGAAAATGCGCTTCGCGCGCTCCGTGTTCCCGAGGAAACGATCAAACGATTTGCCACACGCATACAGCATGGCCAGCTTGACGGCTGGGTTGATATCTCGCCCCAACAAGGCGTGGTACGACAGCAACTTGGCGACAGACCGGAGCGTTTTACCATTGACGGAATGGTCTTTGGAAAGCGGAAGGTGTGTTACGGTGTTTTCCCCGCATGGGCTGATATCAGCCGAAAGGAAAAAGCGCGATTGTACGCGGAGCAAGACGGAAACGGCAACATTGTGTATGTTGCCGTCCCCACGGTGTGCAACAACATGACGAAACTCTCTTTGGTTGAAAAACCGAGGCTCGTCATTTTGGCAACATATGAAGGGCCTCGTACAAAAACCGAAACAGCTAAGAGGAAAGCGCCAGCCAACGTGGTCACTGATTCAAACGGCGACCCGGTTACCGATTCAAAGGGTGAACCCGTCACAACGTACGTGTATTGGTCTCCGCAATATAAGGAGATGATATACAATATACGGGTAGTTCAGTAGAAACAGTAATTCGCAAACCACACGTAAGATCATTCAACAAGGAGAAGCACTAATGGTATCAAAGATTTGTATTCTCGGATGTGTCGGTCTGTTTATGTTCGGAGAAAGCACGCTTGTGCTTGCGACAGGAAACTCCCATCATGGCGGTCATCACAACGGCGGTTCAAATGCCAACGCCAACGCGGGCGCAAGTGCCAGCGCTGGGGCAACGGCGATTGCTGATGTAGACAACACCAACGTCAACGTGAACACCAACGACAACATCAACGTTAACCTGAATGTCAACGAGAACAGCAATACAAACACCAACGACAACAGAAGTTCGGCAACTGTCGGTAATATCAGTATGACGGTTGAGAAATCTCTGCCGGCGGCGAATCTGCCATTTGTTCCGAGCGTCGCGCCGCAACTTATGGGTGGTGCGGGCGCTACACACGGGTCCACTCTTCCCGCTAACGCTCTGGGTATTGACATGACCCTCACGTATCTGAAGAATTGTCAGCCGGAGTTTACCGGCAAAGATGATACGGATGACATTGTCAAAAAGGGCGGTTCGGGAATGACGACAATCACCTTTACTCCGCATTCAAACTTCAGTAAGGGGTCGCAAGATCCCATCGGAAAAGCAATCGTCGCCATGCCTCCCAATACCACATACGCTGATTTTTACGTATGCCTTGGGATTATCAAAACGGAAGCGGTTCTCAAAAAGGCTGGTCTCGCCCAATTCGGGACGATCATCAACGATACCGGAGCGTTCGCGGCCAAACATCTGAAAGGAGGATATAAAGAAGTGTATCTGGTCACCGTTCCGAAAGTGATTGCCACCAACATGGGGGCAACAAGCAACGGGAACGGTCTTGGTATCGCGCCCGGTGGCACGAACGTTATGGGAGGCAATACACTCCTTAGTCTCGGCGGCCTTTTTAGCGACAGCAAGGGTTACACGTTTCCCTCCGCACAGCTCGGCACTACTTTTCTCGTTCTTGCGAAGAAAGAAAAAGACACGAGCGCCGAGGTGACGGTACATAAGGTGAATGTGGGTTCTCTGCTTACTCCGTAAGTAAATACTTGTTTTGTACATTTCAACCGTCCCGATTATATCGGGGCGGTTTTTTCTTGTATTTCTTTGCGCGGTCTTTATCCACGCTCTTCTCTCATATATTTTGGTATAATAAAAGGTATCCCATATATGGACACGAAAAAAATTCTCATCACTCTTGCAACTTTCTTTTTTCTTCCCGCTGTGGTCGGCGCCACCACGCTCTCCGACCTTGAGACACAGATCGCCGCGCTTCTTTCCCAGATACAAACCCTCCAGAGCGAACTTCAAACGCTGAAGACAACAGAAGAAGCGTCTCCCGCTTCTTCTGTTGTCTTCACCACCACCTTAGGAAAGGGAAGCGAGGGAAGTGACGTCACCAAACTCCAAACCTACCTCGCGAAAGACCCCTCGCTTTACCCCGAAGGCACGATCTCCGGCTACTATGGCGCGCTCACCGAAGCTGCCATCAAACGTTTCCAGCAAAGACACAATATCGTCTCTTCCGGCACTCCTCTCACCACCGGCTACGGCCAAGTAGGCCCTGCCACCCGAG
>JBBTVG010000021.1 GCA_038063375.1 Patescibacteria group bacterium | reverse complement strand
CTGACGACTCATTTGGGTAGTGATCCGGCGGCTAATGCCGCCGCCAGCCAGGTTGTCCAATAAGACAATAGGGTGTAGGGTATTAATAATATGGACAATAACAACACGGCACAAGAAGACATATTGAGTAAAGTTGTTTCTCTCTGCAAGCGCCGAGGGTTTATTTATCAGGGCTCCGAAATATACGGCGGTCTTGCGGGCACGTGGGATTACGGGCCCTTTGGCGTCACGCTTAAAAACAACATAAAGAGCGCCTGGTGGAAAATGTTTGTGGATAGTCGTGACGATATGTTTGGAATTGATGCGGCAATCTTAATGAACGGCAAAGCATGGGAGGCGAGCGGTCATGTGGCGGGGTTTTCCGACCCGCTTGCGGAATGTATGAAATGCAAGAAGCGATTTCGAGCCGACCATGTGAAAGAAGACAAGTGTCCGGAGTGCGGCGGCGTCTTGGGGGCTTCGCGCCAATTCAACATGATGTTCAAGACGCACATCGGAGCGGTAGAGGATAGCGCGGCTATTGCATATCTCCGACCCGAAACAGCACAGGGAATTTTTGTAAATTTTAAAAATGTGGTTGACTCACTCCACCCAAGACTGCCATTTGGGATCGCGCAGATAGGGAAAGCGTTCAGAAACGAGATCACTCCCCGCGATTTTATTTTTCGCGTACGGGAACTGGAACAAATGGAGATAGAATATTTTATCAAAGAGTCCGAATGGGAAAAGTATTTTGAATACTGGAGGGAGTGCATGTGGCAATGGATAGAAGCAATCGGCTTACGGAAAGAGCACGTACACGAACTGGAAGTTCCCGATACTGAACGGGCGCATTACTCAAAACGGACTATTGATTTTGAGTATGATTTTCCGTTTGGCCGAAAAGAATTATACGGACTTGCGTACCGGGGAGACTTTGACTTGAAGAGCCACAAGGAGCACAGCAAAGTAGATCTTCAGTATTTTGATGACGCCACCGGAGAGAAATTTATCCCGCACGTTATTGAACCATCGCTGGGAGTGGACAGAACCATGCTCGCGCTTTTGCTTGATGCCTACACTGAAGATGAGATGGGAGGAGAAAAGCGCGTGTTCTTAAAGCTCAAACCGGCAATCGCCCCCATAAAAGCAATGGTCTCTCCGCTCCTGAAGAACAAGCCGCAACTGGTGGAGAAAGCGCGTGAAGTGTATGCGGCTCTTAAAAAAGAGATTCCGCAGGTGGCATGGGACGATAACGGCAATATCGGCAAACGCTATCGCAGGCAAGATGAGATCGGTACGCCCTATTGTGTTACGGTGGATTTTGATACCCTTCTAGACAACACCGTTACGCTCCGCGATCGCGACACCGGCACCCAAGAGAGGATTCCCGTGAGTGAGTTAACGGATCGCATAAAACGTAGTATCATATAAGACATGAATCCCGTTAGAAACCGCGGTCGCTTTAATACAACAAAAACAATGCTACGAGGTCGAACACAATGTTATAAAAATAACCGAACATGGAGCGGGGTGACCGCGACCTGTTTCTAACGGGATGAATCCCGTTAGAGATCACGACCACGAATTTAAAGAACACCCAAAGATATGAAAAATACTTACCAATCAATAATAAACATAGTGTCTGCGACATGTGTCGTGGCCTATCTCTAACGGGATGAACGAAAAGAATATCATCATCAATATTTCTTCAGGCACCTTTTTGCGTGCGATACTGCTTGGTCTTTTGTTCGTTCTGCTCTACATCCTCCGCGATCTTGTGCTCGTGCTTCTGACGTCCGTCGTGATTGCTTCCGCAATTGAACCCGCAACACGCTGGTTTGCGAAGTATCGCATTCCGCGTATTCCGGCGGTAATCTTTGTATATGTATTCATTGTGGCATTCATCGTGATGGTCTTATATCTTTTTATCCCCCCGTTTCTCAATGAGTTCTCAAGCCTTTCGTCTTCTCTTCCTCAATATCTTGAGTCAATCAACATCATCAATCCAATCACCGGATCCGGCGCAGAAGGTTTAGTGAGTGGTCTTTCCCAGACATTCTCCCTTGGGGAGGCGATCAAGGGCGTCCAAGGCGCTATCGCGGGATTTTCAAGTAATGTTTTCCAGACGCTTTCCGCTGTCTTCGGCGGCGTGTTCAGTTTCATACTTATTATTATCATTTCGTTCTACTTGGCGGTTCAGGAGCGCGGCATAGAAAACTTCCTGCAGATCATCGTTCCTGACAAGCATGAAAAATATGTTGTTGATCTCTGGAAGCGTTCGCAGGCGAAAATCGGGAAATGGATGCAAGGACAGCTCTTATTAGGGCTTTTGATCGGCGTTCTGGTCTATCTCGGCCTCACGATCCTTGGCGTCAAATACGCGTTCACTTTGGCGATCTTTGCCGCTGTTGCGGAACTTATTCCGATATTTGGACCAATCATCGCGGCGGTACCGGCGGTATTATTGGGTTTCCTTGACGGTCCAACGCTCGGCTTTATGGTGATCGGCCTCTATGTCATCATCCAGCAATTTGAAAATCACCTCATCTATCCTCTGGTGGTGCGCAAGGTGGTTGGTGTTCCGCCACTGCTCGTTATCCTGGCGTTGATCATCGGCGGGCAGCTTGCCGGTTTCCTGGGAATCCTTCTTTCAGCGCCCATTGCCGCAGTGATCATTGAATTCACGAACGATATCCAGAGAGAAAAACAGAAGCTTTCAAGCAGCGAAAAGTAAAGCTGCACCCTGCTCATTTCATGCGAATGCGCCGCAATTCGTAGGCTTTCGTTACGTTCGTATAAAGTGCCATGAAAAATACTTTTTACATCACCACAACACTTCCGTATGTAAACGCCGACCCGCATTTGGGTCATGCGCTTGAATTTGTGCATGCGGATATCATCGCGCGCTATAAGCGCCTTTTGGGACAAGAGGTGTTCTTCAACATCGGTACGGATGAGCACGGGCAGAAGATACTGGAGAAAGCCGTTTTGGAAGGCAAAGGACCGCAAGAGCACGCGGATCATTACGCCGCGCGCTTCAGGCAATTCGCCGATATGCTCGCTATTTCTTATACCAATTTCATCCGCACGACCGATGCGCATCACAAAGCGGCCGCAGAGGAGTTTTGGAAGCGCTGTGAGGCACAGGGCGATATCTACAAAAAACTCTACACGGTAAAATATTGCGTCGGATGCGAGCTGGAAAAGTCCGATTCCGAGCTTCTGGAAGGGAGATGCCCCATACATCCCGGCACGGAGATTCAATTGCGCGAGGAAGAGAACTACTTTTTCCGCTTTTCAAAGTATCAAGAACGCCTGCTGAAGCTCTATGGCGACAACCCCGACTTCATACTGCCCTCTACGCGCCGCACGGAAATAACAAAATTCGTACAACGCGGACTGCAAGATTTCAGCATTTCGCGACTCAAGGAGAAGATGGCTTGGGGGATAGGGGTGCCCGGGGACGAAGAACATGTGATGTATGTGTGGTTTGACGCGCTCGTGAACTACGTTTCCGCTATCGGGTGGCCCGACGACCAAGAGAAATTTGAAAAATGGTGGCCGGTTGTCCAAATGGCGGGGAAAGACAATTTGCGCCAACAAGCGGCGATGTGGCAGGCAATGCTTATGTCGGCCAATCTTCCGCCCTCAAAACAAATCATCATCCACGGCTTTATTACCAGCGGGGGGAAGAAAATGAGCAAAAGCGTGGGAAATGTCGTCAGTCCGACTGATATTGTCAAAGAATATGGCGTTGACGCGCTCCGCTACTATCTGGCGCGCGAAATTACTCCGTTTGAAGATGGAGATTTTACCGAGGAGCATTTTAAAGAGGTCTATAATGCCAATTTAGCCAATGGGCTCGGCAATCTCACAAGCCGCATAATGAAAATGGCTACGTCGTATGATATTAAGGCTACAGAAGATACCCGGGCGTTAACGTTGGAGGGGCTTTATCCGCAACCGCATACCGATGAGTATCTTGAGAATTTTCAGATTGATCGGGCGATGGACGAGATATGGACCAAGGGGGTGCAAAACTTGGATAGCTATATACAGAGAGAGCAACCGTTCAAAAAAATTAAAGAAGACAAGGTGGGAGCAAAAAAGGATATAGAGTATTTGTTGCATCACCTTCGGGGGATAGCACTGCGACTTTATCCGTTCATGCCGGAGACCGCAAAAAAAATTGATGATGCCGTCATGAATCATCTTATGCCGGAGCCGCTCTTCCTGAGAAAATAGAGAAGCGAAAAACCCGTAGACAAGATTGTCGGCGGGTTTTTGTTTGTGTATGATGGAGAGATTCAAAAGAAGAATTAATACTGTAATTTTATAACAATGAAATTTTTTGACATACATTCTCATATACAATTTCCTCCCTACGACGCCGACAGGGAAGAGGTGATCTCGCGCATGAAAAAAGAAGAGGTGGGAACTATTGTTGTCGGCACTGAAAAAAATTCTTCACAAAAAGCGGTAGCACTCGCAGAGGTGCATGAGGACGTGTTCGCGTCAGTTGGTTTGCATCCGAACGACACTGCGCGTGAAAGTTTTAACGAAGAGTTTTTTCGCGAACTTCTCTCGCAGGAAAAAGTGGTCGCGGTGGGAGAATGCGGGTTGGATTTCTTCCGCACCGAAGGAACGGAAGAGAACAAAAAACGGCAGAAAGAAATCTTTGAACGCCACATTGATATTGCGGTGGAGTTTAACAAACCTCTGATGATCCATTGCCGCAACGCATACGATGATATGATCACCATCCTTTCACAAAAGAAAAAAGAACACGGAGACAGACTGCGCGGCAACATTCATTTTTTCGCGGGAAACTTAGAGACGGCGCAAAAATTTTTAGCGCTCAATTTCACGCTCTCGTTCACGGGAGTGATCACGTTCACGCACGACTACGATGAAGTGGTAAAAAACATTCCACTTGAGATGATTATGACGGAAACAGACTGTCCGTATGTCACTCCGGTTCCACACCGCGGGGAAAGAAATGAACCCGCGTATGTTGTGGAAGTAGTGAAAAAAATATCTGAGATCAGGGGAGAATCTTTTGAAAAAGTAAGAGATCAGATCAGAGAAAATGTACGGCGAGTATTTAATGTGTAGTAAAAAGAGGCGGATAAAAAGAAAATATTCGCAATCAATAAATTTAAAGATCAAATTAAGAAAAGTGTCAATGCGAGAGCGTAAAATATATGCTCTGAGAAACGCTTTGAAAGCCTAGTGAAACACTTCGTCCCGATCGTCTCGGGGCGAAGTGTTTCTTTTCCACAACTCACCCTCTTTTTTGGTAGAACAAAGACTTTGCTCCGTTTATAATATACATAAATGGAAAAGGAGCTAGAATTCAACGGAAAAATTTACATCTCGTCTAAACGAGGTGGCGAGATAACGGGATATACACACGATTATATCGGACAGCTCTGTCGAAGCGGAAAGGTCAAAGGTCAGTTGGTTGGACGTACCCGATTCGTGGATAAAGAGTCCCTTTTGGCGCATATGGAAAAGCACGAGAGTGGAGAGGAAAGGATACCTCCGGCAACCTTTTTTGCTTCCAACATAGCACCCGCTACCCCTCCTGTGTTTTCCAATAGATTTTCAACCGAAGAAACTTCGGTACGCAAGGTCTCTCTCATAAAAAAAGAGAAAACATTTTCTCAAACACCGGTAGCAAGAGAGAGAGAGAGGGTAGTTGAGAGCAAGAAAAGAATTCCTACCCCCTATATCTCAAAAACTCCCGCGCTTTTTAAACCCGAATTAATTCGACGCGTAATTTTGTTCGCAGTGATCTTTTCTTTGGTGTCGGGCGGGTATGGATACTTGGAGTACGGGATTCCGAAAAGCGCGCTCACTATTTCTTCTTCGCAAAATAAAACTTTAGGAGGAGAAAATCATAAAAGATTTATCGCGCCATACACGGCGACCTTTTCTTCCGGATTTATTCCCGGCGCTTCATTTCAAGCGGCAGTCGGTTTGAGTTTCTTTCAAAACATGTCCCCTTCATCTGCGTGGGCATCTCTGAAAAATGGAATAGATTCACTTGCGGTCGGTACCTATCGCGCGTTGCACTCATCATACGCATTTGGCAAGGAGAGAGTACTGGGAATGTTATGGAAAAAAGAAACGCTTGTCTTCAACGACACGCCGGCGGGAGATTCGCCTTCGGTCACCCAGGAGGGCTTGGTTGCGATTCCGTCTTCGGGGGACGTGGCATCCGAAAAAGAGGAGCGCGAACGGATCAAGGGGAATTTTTCAGACGAGGTGGTTGTCATTCCCGATGAGACGGGTGGCGCGGGTGTTATACAGCCGGTATTTAAAAGCGACAAGGATGAGCGGTATTCATTCGTGCTCGTACCCGTCAAAAGATGATTTGTGTTCATCCATGAGCGGCGCCGGAGGCGCTTCTCACGGATGGTCGTAAGTCCATCACGGTCGATATTTATTATTTATGAAAGAAACAAAAATGATAGTACTGAAGACATTACAATTCACAAAACTGACCGCGACGGCGCTCATCATAACTTTGGCGCTCGCGATGAGTTTCTTGGTGGTTGAGCCGATCCTTGGCCTCGCGATTGAGGATCAGTTCACCATTACCCAGAGCGTGACGGCCGAGATCTCTTTCCTGACCGCAGCCACCGACATCACTATGAGCCCCACCATTGCCGGTTTGACGGGAGGCACTTCAAATGGCCAGACCCAGATTGTCGTGAACACCAACAACGCTGCCGGTTACACCATGACCATTGTCGCGAGCTCTTCGCCCGCTATGCAGGG
>JBBTVG010000020.1:1343-4016 GCA_038063375.1 Patescibacteria group bacterium | reverse complement strand
ATTGTAAAAGGTGCGCGGACCCACAATCTGAAGAATATTACCGTTGAGATGCCGCGCAATAAGATGATCGTATTCACAGGCCTTTCGGGGTCCGGGAAGTCTTCGCTCGCGTTTGATACTATCTTCGCGGAAGGACAGCGTCGCTATGTGGAATCGCTCTCGGCATACGCGCGACAGTTCTTGCGCCAGATGCAGAAGCCGGATGTTGATGAGATCGTCGGTCTTTCTCCCGCAATTTCTATTGATCAAAAAAGTCGCTCAAACAACCCGCGCTCTACGGTTGCCACCATTACGGAAATTTATGACTACCTGCGGGTTCTCTACGCGCGCATCGGTCATCCGCATTGTCTTGTCTGCGGGGAGGAGATCAAACGGCTATCCAATGAGGAGATACTCAATTTTATCCTTCAAAAAGTGAAGAAAGCAAACAAGACACCGCAGGAGAAGAAGGTGCTAGGCGTAGCATACAGCTCGCTCTCGGTTCAAATATTCGCACCGGTCGTGCGCGGTAGAAAAGGAGAGTATTACCAGCTTCTCTACGATTTATTGGGTAGAGGGTACGCCAAAGTGCGCGTTGATGGAGCGCTGAAGAACTTGCGCGATCAGATCATTCTTTCAAAAACAAAAAAACATACCATTGAAGTGCTTGTTGACGAGATGGATATTTTGGAGTTCAAAGAGAATGCAAAAATTTCCCGCGAGCGATTGGCCGAATCATTGGAACGAGCGCTTCATGAAGCGGACGGTTTGGTGAATGTGGTGATCGGCGAAGAAGAGTCGCTCATGTCGGCGAAATTTTCATGCCCCAACGACGGTTTCTCATATCCGGAGATAGAACCGCGCCTTTTTTCGTTCAACTCTCCCTATGGGGCGTGCGAGGCGTGCAACGGTTTGGGAACCAAGCATTTCTTTGGCACGGAACCGTGTCCCACATGCAAGGGCGCGCGTTTGCGCCAAGAGGCGCTCCATGTGCTGATTGGGGGAAAGAATATCGTGAACGCAACAGCCATGTCCATAGCCGACGCGTATGAATTTTTCGGTACCGTTTCCCTGTCTCCCCGTGAGCGGGAAATATCAAAAGTGGTGATCAAGGAAATAGAAAACCGCCTTGCGTTCATGCTGGATGTGGGAATTGATTACCTTACTCTTGACCGTCGCGCCAATACCCTTTCCGGCGGGGAAGCACAGCGCATTCGTCTCGCTTCCCAGCTTGGTTCAAAGCTTGTCGGCGCTCTTTATGTGCTTGATGAACCGACCATCGGACTCCATCAGCGCGACAACGACCGGCTCATCAAAACGCTCCAAAATCTGCGCGATATCGGCAATACCATCATTGTCGTTGAGCATGACGAAGATACGATATTCGCCTCCGATTATCTCGTTGATATCGGTCCTGCGGCCGGCATTCACGGTGGAAACATCATCGTTGCGGACTTTTTGGACAAACTCCTCACGGCTCCAAAAAACACGTCAGGGTCGATCACCCTTGATTATCTGCGTGGCGACAAGATGCTTGAAATTCCCGTAAAAAGAAGAACGCACAACAAGGGCGTTTTACACATCGTGGGCGGAAAGATATTCAATATTAAAAACATGACAGCGGAAGTGCCTCTTGGCCGGCTTGTGGCGGTAACGGGTGTTTCGGGGTCGGGCAAGTCGTCGTTCGTATATGAAATTCTCCACAAAAATCTGCAGGCGCGGTTTGATAAAAGATATCGCAGCAATGAAGTTTACAACTGCGCGTCCATGACGGGGACCGAATATCTCTCCCGCGCGATCATGATCGACCAGTCGGCGATCGGGCGTACGCCACGCTCAAACCCCGCCACCTATACGGGCGCTTTTACGTTCATCCGCGATCTATTCGCTTCCACCGAGGAAGCGCGCGTACGCGGATGGAAAGCAAATCGCTTCTCCTTCAACGTAAAAGGGGGACGGTGCGAAGCGTGCCAGGGGAACGGCGAGATCGCGGTGGAGATGCACTTTTTACCGACCGTGTATGTGGGGTGCGATGTGTGCGGTGGAAAGCGATTTGAAAAAGAAACACTTGAGGTGAAATACAAAAAGAAGAGTATTTATGATGTCTTACAGATGACTGTGGAAGAAGCACTTGCCTTTTTTGAGGACATCCCCGCGATCTACGATCGCTTGAAGTCGCTTAATGAGGTGGGACTTGGCTATTTGGAGCTTGGGCAATCTGCGACGACACTTAGTGGCGGAGAAGCGCAGAGGGTAAAGATCTCTTCCGAATTGTATAGACAACATGTACAGAAGACCATCTATCTCTTGGATGAGCCGACCATAGGGCTCCACTACGAAGATGTCAAAAAGCTCATTGAGATATTGCAAAAGCTTGTTGATCAAGGCAATACTGTGGTGGTGATTGAACACAATATGGACGTCATCAAGTCTGCCGACTACGTCATTGATATCGGTCCCGAAGGCGGTGAGGCGGGCGGCCGTATCGTCGCGAAAGGAACACCGGAAGATGTTGCTCTCGCAAAGGGTTCCCACACGGGTTCGTATCTCAAGAGGGTTTTAAAAAAGAAAAAAAACGATAGGTAAAGAAAAAGGGCAAACCGTACGGTTTGCCCTTTCAAAGATCGTGTGTTTAGAGTATCGCGCTGTATGCGTACATACAGATTTTGAAGAACTCCTTTGTTCCCGGGCAAG
>JBBTVG010000020.1:0-1243 GCA_038063375.1 Patescibacteria group bacterium | reverse complement strand
GACTCGTCGTCGAAGTGAGGTTGGGATTGCACGATGATGAACAGGTACTTTTTTTTGAAGCACTCGAACGGATATGACGGCGTCCCCATGACGTATTCTCCTTTCTGGTGGTTTGTTGTAAAACGGGTACTTCTGGAGTAAAATGTTACCACAAAAGCCATGAAATATCAAGATATTACAAAGAAAAAACTTCCTGACGCACCCGGTGTGTATTTTTTTCGCAGTCCGCGAAAAAAAATTCTCTACATCGGCAAGGCGACCTCGCTTCGTAATCGAGTGAAAAGTTATTTCACCAATGGCGTGCACGCTTCGCGCGGTCTGCAGATTGCCAAAATGGTTGCGGATGCCGACTCTGTGCATGTGATCAGAACCGACTCGGTGCTTGAGGCGCTCATTTTGGAAGCGCATCTTATTAAAAAACATCAGCCAAAATACAACACCAAGGAAAAAGATGATAAAAGTTTTAATTATATACTCATCACCGACGAGGACTTTCCTCGCGTTCTTTTGGTACGCGGACGCGAATTGTTCGCGGAGAAACTCGCAGGGAAAAAAGTACCCAAGGCGCGTTATGTGGCAGGTCCCTTTCCGCAGGGTGCCGTTTTGTGGGAGGCAATGAAAATCATTCGGAAGATCTTTCCGTTTCGGGATACGTGTATCCCCGGGAGTAGAAAGCCGTGCTTTAATCGGCAGATAGGGCTCTGTCCCGGGGTTTGCATGGGAGAAGTGTCAAAGGAGGCATACCGAAAGACGATCACGAATCTCGCTCTCTTTCTGGAAGGCAAAAAATCCGCATTGATAAAGAAGCTCCTGCGTGAGATGAAGGCATATGCAAAAAAACAGGAATTTGAAAAAGCGCACAATGCAAAAAAGACCCTTTTTGCTCTTCAGCATATTCAAGATGTCGCGCTTCTCAAAAGAGAGGTCAACAAAGGATCGTCCTTCGCGATGCGTATAGAAGCATATGATGTTGCTCACATCAGCGGAAAGTATCTGGTGGGTGTAATGACGGTGGTTTCAGATGGAGAACCCGACAAAAGCGAATACAGAAAATTTAAGATAAAGACCGTGGCGGGTGCTAACGACACCGCAAGCTTGGCTGAAGTGTTGGAACGCCGATTCGCGCACCCCGAGTGGACATACCCGCGCCTGATCGTCATTGATGGTGGCAAGCCACAAAAGAACCGCGCGGAAAAAGTGCTCAAGAGTTTAGGTCTTGGGATCCCGGTCGTATCGGTCGTGA
>JBBTVG010000019.1 GCA_038063375.1 Patescibacteria group bacterium | reverse complement strand
TATAGCGGGGTGGAGGAGTGGTACCTCCAAGAGGAACAGTTGCGCGAGTAACCAAGGTTATGAGCCGAAGATACCACAAGTTTGGTTTGTTGTTTGATCGTTGTTTTATAGCGGGGTGGAGGAGTGGTACCTCACGAGGCTCATAACCTTGAGACGCCGGTTCGAGTCCGGCCCCCGCAACAAATTGTAGGAGGAAAGTAAAAGTCGCACTATGCGGCTTTTACTTTCAAAAGAGAACCGAGTGTGTTATTTTAGAAGCTGTGTTGTCGGGACGCAGTTATATTGGTAATGTGGTACCATATGTCGGCGTAGCTCAGTCGGTTAGAGCGTGGGACTCATAAGCCCAAGGTCGGAGGTTCGATTCCTCCCGCCGACACAAGGTGGAAGCGAGCGAGCAAACTGCTTTGCTTGCGTGAGGAATCGAAAGCCGGAACATGTCGCCATTGGCGACAGTGAGGCGGGGTCGCTGGTTTGCGAAACAAAACCTGTGACCGATTCCTGCCGCCGACACAAGGTGGAGGCACACAAGCAAATTGCTTTGCTTGTGTGCGGAATCGAAAGTCCAAGATGATAGATTTAATTCCTGCCATCAACATAATGCGGCCGTAGCTCAACTGGTTAGAGCACTCGCCTGTCACGCGAGAGGTTGCCGGTTCAAGTCCGGTCGGCCGCGCATAAGTAAAAACCACCGAAAGGTGTGTTTTTATTTTGCGCGGCCGAAGCAGGCAAACTGCTTTGCCTGTGTCCGACTTGAACAAGCGGAGCCATGTCGCTTTGCGACAGGCGAGCTCGGGGAGGAAGTTCTTAACGAACGAAGTGAGTTTAGAAACTTGACCCTCAAGTCCGGTCGGCCGCGCATAAAACATTAAGACCCTAAAGCGATAGCTTTGGGGTCTTAATGTTTTACAGCGGGGCGGGGCTTGAACCGGGGGAAGGGGTCGGGAAACGGGAGTTTCCCGTGGCGGAATTATTCAAACCGCAGGGTTTGAAAACGCAGTCCCGGCTCTGCCGGGACGAGTAGTGAAATTCCGGTCGGCCGCGCCATGTATAAATCGGAATGTCTTTTGACGTTCCGATTTTGCTTTTGTGGAGAGTTGTGGAAATCTCCATCAAAAGCAACGGGTGGAATGGTATAATAAAAGGTATCTTATATATGGACATGAAAAAACTTTTCATCACCCTTGCAGCTTTCTTTTTTCTCCCCACTTTTGTCTTTACCCAAAGCGTTTCCGACCTTGAAGCGCGCATCGCGGAACTTCTCAAAGAGTTTCAAACGCTTCAGAGTGAACTTGATACCGTCAAAGGCACTGCGCAAACAAGCACGGCCCCTTCGGTCGCACCCACCCCTTCACTACCAAAAACCGCTCCGTCGTTCACCCCCTTTGAAACGTTCCTCCACAAAGAATCAGAAGGACCTGAAGTCGCCAAACTCCAGCGTTTCCTCGCCCAATATCCGGATATCTATCCTGAGGGAATGATCACCGGCTACTTTGGCACTCTCACCGAATCCGCCGTCAAACGCTTCCAACGTACGTACGGCATCGTCTCAACCGGCGCGCCTACAGTCACCGGCTATGGACTCCTCGGCATTCGTACGAGAGAAAAATTAAACGAATTGATCACACAAAACACGGCGAAAGCGAAAGCAGTCGTAGCTTCCACTCCTCCTGCCACTGTGCTGCCAAGCGCATGGACGGGATCGTTCTCGCACCTCCTGTACAAAGGTTCTGAAGGAGGAGAAGTCACCAAACTCCAAGAGTACTTGGCGAAAGACCCCGCTCTCTACCCCGAAGGCACGATCTCCGGCTACTTTGGCGCATTGACCGAAGCCGCCGTCAAGCGCTTTCAGACAAAGCACAATATCGTCTCTTCCGGCACACCCACCACCACGGGCTATGGCGTGCTTGGCCCCCAGACGCGCGCAAAACTCAATGAGTTAATGACAGGAGACACCACCCCTGCCTCGCCGGCAGGCAGGCCCAATGCAAACAACACAGCTCCCTCAATACGGATAACAGGGAACGCCACCACCAGCCTCTCCCAAAGCGCTCCATTCACCGCTCTCGCTACCGATGACGGCCGGCCTTTCAACACGCTCACCATCGCCTGGAGCAAAGCGGACGGTCCCGGCACGGTGACATTCTCAAACACCCGCACCGCCAATATCACGGCACAATTCTCTGAAACAGGCATCTATCACATCATGGCGACCGTGAGCGACGGCGTACTCTCCGCAAGCGACACGGTAGCCATTGATATCATATCCGCTCCCGCTACGACCACCCCCGCAACAACCACGACTCCCACCGCTACCCCAACGCTTACCTTCTCTGCCGCTCCCGCCTCTCTCACGACAGGCGCCACCACCACCCTTACTTGGTTCACTGCCAATGTCTCCACCTGTACTGCGGGGAATGGTTGGACAGGTATTAAGAGCACCAGCGGCTCTGCCACTCTTACTCCTGCCATCACGACCACCTACACCCTCTCGTGCACCGGCACCGGAGGAAACACCATCGGGAAAGAGGTCATCGTGACGGTGACTGCGGCGACAACGACAACCAATACTCACACACCCTACACCACCGCGATCGCTCTGCCGGGTACCCTGCAAGCGGAGCATTTTGATAAAGGCGGCGAAGGGATCGCCTACCACGAAACCGATACCACAAACAACGGTGGCGCTTTCCGCACGACCGAAGGCGTGGATATCCAGAACACGCAAGATACCGGAGGAGGATACGATGTTGGCTGGACGAAAGGGGGGGAGTGGTTGGAATACAGCGTGAACGTCACGACGGCAGGCACCTACGTGCTTGATGCCCGAGTTGCCTCCAACGGAGCAGGCGGTACCTTCCACGTGGAGATGGACGGCACTGACATTACCAACACCTTAACGGTCCCCGACACCGGCGGCTGGCAGAGCTGGACGACTATCACCTCGCCCTCGTTCTCTCTTACGGCAGGGGCGCATGTGCTTCGCATAGCGATGGACACGAGCAGTTCGGTGACATCAAGTATTGCGAACTTTAATTTTCTGACCGTGCGTGTACCCGGTGCCACACCCGCGCCAACGCTCACACTTTCCGCAAACCCTACGAGCGTTTCGTCAGGCGGTCAATCTACGCTTACATGGTCCACAACGAACGCCACCTCCTGTATCGCGAATGACGGTTGGAGTGGAACGAAAGCAATAAACGGCACGAGCGCAGTTACTCCTACGCAGACCGCTACGTATACACTTGCCTGCACGGGGGCGGGTGGCAGTGTCACTCAATCAGTAACTGTGTCTGTGACAACCACACCTCCGCCTAACCAAAATGGTTTGGAGCGTTCAGGCAGATGGTTTACGTATAACGGAGCTCCCGCGTATCTTGTCGGCTACGATACGCAGGAAATCGCTTCAGACCCAACCGTTGATTACATCGCGGCACTCAATAGCTATCAGCAATACGGGATTAACAAGACGCGGATATGGGTGTATACGTGGTTTGGTGGCGCTGCTCACTACGCGCCGTGGGCATATTCAAACGGACGCTACAATTTGGACAGCTGGAACCCAACATACTGGGCGCGCGTGAAGGACTTTGTAAGCAAGGCAAGGGATCGTGACATTATCGTTGAGGTGACCACGTTTGCTCCATATCCCGGCTGTGGTTGGTGGTGGCCTAACCCGGACTGGCGTCTCGCATGGAATAAGGATTACAATAGCAATGGCGCTTTTTCGGATCCTAATCAATTTTATAACTTAAACAATAGTGAAGCATCAAACAGCGGGAAAACATTACGGCAGTACCAAGAGGCGCTTATTGATAAAACGGTCGCAGAATTAGGGTCTTTTGGCAATGTGTATTTTGAAGTGGCTAATGAATTTGGTGCGTGTTCCAATATTGATACCTATTACAATTGGCAACTTACATACGCACAACGCATTGCCAACGCCACAGCACGCCCTGTCTCTGTTCACGTGACAGGCGACCAAGGAATCCGGACGGACTACTTCTCCGACAAATCATATGTCGATACGATGAATTTCAGATTTAATTTTGGGATATCACCGAACGATATTTCTAACTTGTTGCATGGTATTCAGTCGTCTGGCAAGGCGCTTGTGGTCAACGAGACACACTCTTTACCTAGCGGTGCTACCGTTCTTTACAGTGAGCTTGATGTAGAAACACAATACGCATGGGGACTCTTTCTCTCTGGTGGGTACATAGGTTTTTACCAAGATGATTCAAACAATATCGGCTCAAGCGAGTGGGGAACGGGTGCTGAACGTCTTCGTGCGCTTCGCACAGTTGCGGAGGCGGCTAACTTCTCCACACTTTCCCCGGTTGATGGCGGTGGTAACGAATACGATTCTCTGGTATCCGGAGGTCCGGGGAGTGACTGGCAAGTGATGGCAAATCCCGGCGCGACGTACATCGCATATTTCTGGGGAACTAAATCAAACACAGGTGCGCGAATTAATTTAGCAACGGGAAGTTATTTTTATACTTGGTATGACACGCGCACTGCATCGGTGTTGGGAAGCGGCTCGGTGAGCGGAAGCGCCGTCGCATCAATTACCGCACCATCTTCCTCAACATGGGACGCCACTGCGGGACTGGTGCTTGTGGTGAAAAAATAACATGAAAAAACTCCTCTTCACACTCCTCATCACCCTTGCTCTTCCGCTTTTTGTCGGCCTGCCTGCCGTGGCAGGCGCCCAAACTCTCTCCGACCTTGAGATAAAGATCGCGGCACTCTTCGCAGAGATACAAACTCTCCAGACTGAACTCCAAACTCTCAAACAAGCAGAACCAACACAGACGCCTTCGGCGTCTGTGTCTTTGTCTTCCTTCATCACCACCTTAGGAAAGGGAAGCGAAGGGAGCGAGGTCACGGCTCTCCAGACCTTTCTTGCCAAAGACCCAACGCTCTACCCCGAAGGTCTCATCACCGGCTACTATGGCTCCCTCACCGAAGCCGCCGTCAAACGCTTCCAGCAAAAGCACAACATCGTTTCCGCAGGTACTCCTCTCACCACCGGCTACGGCCAAGTAGGCCCTGCCACTCGAGCGAAATTAAACGCGCTTCTTACCACCACTTCTTCCACTCCTCCTACACCTACCCCAACACCCACCACCCCTGCCTCGCCGGCAGGCGGGCCTGCCTCGACTGACGCGAGTCAAGGCGGGCCCAACCGCTCACCAAACCTCTC
>JBBTVG010000018.1 GCA_038063375.1 Patescibacteria group bacterium | reverse complement strand
TGCGTTTGTGTCGGCGCTTCGCGCCGACCCCATTTCGGCTTCTGATTCCGATTTCCAATTTTGGCGGAGAGGGAGGGATTCGAACCCTCGAGAGACTTACGCCCCTAACACCTTAGCACGGTGCCGCTTTCGACCACTCAGCCACCTCTCCACTTATTGTACGGCTACTTTACCATACTTTTTTTGCTTTTTCTATGAGACCCCCTACGCAATAGCCTTTCTTACTGCAATGACGAATTTTCGGCTCCAAACAACTCACCACTCGTCAATGAATATGCTGTATTCACCTCCTCGCGTTTCGTTATTTTCGCACCACACGGGCACTTCTTGTTTTCTAAATCGCTTCGCGCCTAAGAAAACAATGTCGCTCGAAAATTCCTCATCTCGTTACGAAAAATTATTGTTTAGCGAGCGAGGGAAATGAAAAATTCTTATTTTCCATTTCCGAGCGAGCGACGACAACAAAGGGTTTAATACCCTTTATTACGCAGGGGGTCTAATGCGCCACGGTGAACGCGACGACTCTTCGGGCTCCGGCTTCCAAGAGCACTCGACGTGCTTCTCTGAGGGTGGCGCCTGTGGTCGTGATGTCGTCTATCAAGATGATATTTTTTCCTTTCGCGCGAGATTGATCCACAACCGCAAAACATCCTTTGATATTTTGCGCCCGTTTTGCCTTGTCTTTTATGGACATCTGGCTTTGCGTGTCTTTTGTTTTGTGGAGCATATCGGCGTCCATCGTAAGCGAGTTCCCGCCGTCTCTTTGGTGTATTTCTTGCGCAATGAGCTCCGACTGGTTGAACCCGCGTTCTCGCAAGCGTTTTGCCGACAAGGGGATAGGTATGAGAACGGGATCGGTGAAATCATGGAATGTGCGCATGTCGGAGAGTTCTTCCAGCATCCTGTCGTAGAGCATGCCGGCGCATTGTTTTGCTATGATTGTTCGCCCTCTATATTTCAATTCCCAGAGGGCTTTTTTGATCACTTTGTTTTGGTAGGCAAAGACCGCGTGGGTGTTGGCGTCCGGAGGAGTCCTTGCTTCGGGTATTTCCTTCATACAGGGATAACAGAGTGCCACGCCGCGTTTGCGGCAACCAATGCAGTATGCGGGGAAGAGAAAGTTTAAAATGATGTGCGTGATGCGTTCCATATTTTCCGGGACTCTCGGGGAGCGAGAGGTGTGGATAAACACAAGAGACTAATAGAGATAAGCTTTTTGTGTGATATAATGAAAAATAATGTTGTATAAATCTCCGGTTCTCGCACACGATTCGCGCCTGCCTGCCGGTAGGCAAGCTTGATACAATAATACCATTTTATGGAAAATTTTTTAGGAAAATTCTTGAAAGAAAAATTTGATCTCATGCAAACAGAGCCGAGTGTCGTCGGTATTGATATTGGCTCTTCGTTTTTAAAGGTGGTGCAATTGAAAAAAAAGAAAGGGAAAGCCGTTCTTGAAACGTATGGAGAACTTGCCATGGGTCCCTATGCGAACCTTGCGGTCGGGCAGGCTACGAGCCTTCCAGTGGAGAAAATCAACAGCGCGCTCAAGGACATATTTCGGGAGGCAAATGTGACGGCACAGAGCAGTGCCGTTTCCATACCGCTCGGCGCGAGTCTTCTTTCCATCATGGAAATGCCGGTCATGGACAGTAAACAGCTCGCAAAAATGATACCGATCGAGGCGCGGAAACATATTCCCGTTCCGATATCTGAAGTAACGCTTGATTGGTGGATCGTACCGAAACACTATGACAGCGTAGAAGACAGTTCGGCAGACGGAGAGAGCAAGGAAGACGAGCGGAAGAAGCGCGTGGACGTACTCGTGGTGGCGATCCATAATGAGACTGTGGATAAATACAGGAGTATTATTCAAGGATCAGGCCTTAAAGATAACTTCCTGGAGCTGGAAGTATTCAGCATGGCGCGCGCGACTTTTGGGAACAATACCGCACCGGTGATGCTCCTTGATTTTGGAGCCGGAACCACCAAATTGGCGATTATTGAGTATGGTATTATACGAAACCAACATATTATCAATCGCGGTTCCCAAGATATTACGATTTCCATTTCAAAATCAATGGGTGTCAGTATTGAAAAAGCCGAACACTTGAAAAGAGATATTGGTCTCTCGGGCACAGGCACTGACGCGGATATTTCAAAAGCCGCTTCACTTACGCTTGAGCATATCTTTTCCGAAACAAATAGAGTATTATTAAATTACCAAAGAAGGTATAATAAAACCATAAAAAATGTTGTGCTTACCGGTGGCGGTGCTTTACTGAAAGGGTTGCATGATTTTGCAAGCAGTAATCTGGAAACCGAAGTATTGTTTGCCGATCCGTTTTCAAAAGTAGAAGCGCCCGCATTTCTTGAGCCGCTTCTGAAGGATGCAGGTCCTGAATTTTCAGTCGCCGTCGGTCTTGCGCTCAGGAAATTACAAGAACTTGGGTAAGTATTGATAATCCGCGTTGCTCATGCCTCTTAACGAACCAAAACAATCGTTCATTCCCAAAAAGCCCCTTACGCCAAAAAGCGGGCGCGACGGAGGTTCCAGAGGAATCGTTTTTAGTATTGCTGTTTTGGTCTTTATCCTCTCTCTGCTCGGGTCGGGGGGTGTGTATTCATACGGAAAACTTGTTGAAAAACGTATTGCAGACAAGAGCGCTTGGCTCGAGCAAGCAAGAGGAGCATTTGAGCCGTCACTGATCACCGAAATGGAGAGAGTGGATACGCGCATCAATACGGCGAATGAAATTCTCGCACGACACGTCGCGTTCTCGGAATTTTTCAAGATACTTGAAGAACTGACTCTGCAGAACGTTCGGTTCAGCCGATTTGATTATTCTTTTATTGACGGAGCGCCTCAAGTTATGCTTGAGGGAGAGGCACGGAGTTATTCATCGGTCGCGTTGCAATCCGATATTTTTGGTGATAATAAATATTTGAAAAATCCAATTTTTTCCAACCTCGGACTTGCAAAGAGCGGGGACGTTACTTTCAACCTTGAATTGAATTTGGATCCATCGGTCATGTTATATAAAGAGTCAATCAAACAATAGTATGTTACGATTTTTTATACCAATTCTTCTTCTTGCCGCATCCGGAGCTCTTTTCTTTGGGTATATTGATCCTACGTACAGCAATATTCAGGAACGGAGCAAAGAAGAAGCGCTCTTTGACAGCGCGCTCAACAACACGAAAGAATTGCAGACGCTACGCGACGAACTGCGCTCAAAATACAACGCGTTTTCCACCTCCGACCTTGATCGTCTCGTGAAAATGGTTCCGAATAATGTGGATAATGTGCGTTTGGTGCGCGATATTGACGGAATCGCGTCAAAATACGGTATGTCATTGTACAATACGGTGGTGGGAGTAGTGGAGACGGACACTTCGCGCGTAAATGTCTCCGATAGCGGTTACGGTTCGGTGCTCCTCACTTTTTCCGTTACCGGCCCCTACAAGACGTTTTTGAATTTCCTGAAAGACTTGGAAAAAAGTTTGCGTATTGTGGATGTGGTGAAAGTTACCTTCGTTTCTTCGGAAAAAGATTTGTATGAATACCGGATTTCCCTGCAAACCTATT
Source organism: Patescibacteria group bacterium (assembly GCA_038063375.1). Taxonomy (NCBI): domain Bacteria; species Patescibacteria group bacterium. Next base: position 13,842 of record JBBTVG010000018.1, on the reverse strand, counting down.
GGCTTAAGTAGTTACTATCAATATGGGTGAATTATTAAAATACAAAAAAATAATCTACATTGTCGCACTCGTCCTCGCTTCGTTGGTGGTGTACAATTATTTTTTTAAACCGGAAATAAACGTTGATCCGGTCACGTCGGAGGGCACGTCTAGGGCAGGCGAGCTCGCTATTGATAAAGAGATATTGACGCTCTTGGGAGATCTGAATTCATTGGTATTGGACGGGTCTATCTTTAACAGTAATGCATTTAAGTCACTGCAGGACTTCAGTCTCCCTGTGGAAGATGAGCCAAAAGGACGAACCAATCCATTCGCGCCGATCGGAGTGAATATCGTTACCCCTGCCCTGGAAACGAAGGACAAAGAATCACAAACGGCTCCTCCGGCAAAAGGAGCATTTCCAAAGGATTTCTTGGAAGAGGATATCGTTTTTTAATCAATAGACCTGGCTGGCACCAAGGGCTGTTATCTCTCAAGTAGTGTGAGCCACAGCGTCGCTCTCAATCATAATGGCTTTCTTAGACAATCTTGTAGAAAAAGGAATAGTTAAAAGTAGCGAGATCAACGCTATTCTGCGCGAAACGAAAGACAACGATGGAGACATTGATAAATCACTTGAAGAACGCGGGATTGATCCCGGCGAAATAGCGGCGTTGCGCAGTGCGTATTACAACATCCCTTCGCGGAATGCGGAGGGTCTAGAGGTGTCATTCCAGGTTCTCAAAAATGTGCCGGAAGAGTCGGCGCAGTATTATAAATTTGTCCCTTTGGCAATGGAAGACGGCGTTCTTGCCATCGGTATTGTTAATCCCGACAATATTGGCGCGCGTGATGCTATTCAGTTTATCGCGTCTAAGCTGAATATTCCTTTTAAATTGTATTTGATATCGTACACCGACTTCACTTCCCTGATAAGCCAATACAAAGGCCTTTCGGGAGAGGTGAGCGGCGCGCTTTCCGAACTGGAAACCGAGTTGGTGCAACAACCCGACGAAACAACAACCGGTGGAATCATGGAAGAGGTTGTCACTGATCTTTCAAAAACACAGATCATAGAGGATGCGCCGGTTACCAAGATCGTGGCGGTGATCCTCCGGCATGCCATTGAAGGGGGTGCTTCGGATGTCCACATTGAACCACTGGGGACAAAAGTGCGGGTACGTTTTCGTGTTGACGGCACGATGTACACGAGTATCATGTTGCCCGCAAAGGTCCACAACGCAGTGGTGGCGCGCATCAAAGTCCTTTCAAACCTCAAGCTTGATGAGAAAAGGAAACCCCAAGACGGAAGATTTAGCACTAATATTGCGGGGAGGAAAGTTGATTTTCGTGTTTCCACCTTCCCGACTTATTACGGAGAAAAGGTGGTGATGCGTATTTTGGACACATCGCAAAAAGTGATGACCCTTGAATCGTTAGGACTCTTGCCGGAGGGCGCGGAGTTGATACGAAAGGCGATCAAGCGTCCGTATGGACTTATTCTATTGACGGGGCCTACCGGTTCGGGAAAGACAACGACGCTCTATTCAATGATCTCCGAACTTGACCGGGATACCAGAAACGTACTCTCGCTGGAAGATCCGATAGAGTACAACATTCCGGGGATGAGCCAGTCACAGGTGCATCCCGAAATTGATTACACGTTCGCAACCGGACTGCGCTCTATCTTGCGTCAGGACCCCGACATCATCATGGTGGGTGAGATCCGCGACAAGGAAACGGCACAGCTTGCGATCCAGGCCGCACTGACTGGCCACCTCGTCCTCTCAACGCTCCACACCAACAATGCGGCAGGAGTTATTCCGCGGTTATTGGATATGGGTGTTGACCCATTTCTTATTGCGCCAACTTTGATTTTGGCAATAGCGCAGCGCTTGGTCAAAGTAACGTGTCCGGGTTCGGAAAAAGCAGTGCCGATCGAAGGGTCCATAAAGGCAATCATAGAAAACGAAGTCAAAGACCTACCGGAGAAATTCAAAGGACAATTCCTTTCGGCGAAAGAAGTGTACGAAGCACTGCCAACCGACTTATGCCCAACCGGTACGCGAGGACGAGTCGCGGTGTTTGAGATACTGGAAATCAACAAGGCGATCGAAGAAGTTATTTTAAAGACTCCGGTAGAGGAAGAGATCTTTAAGGCGGCGCGCAAAAACGGCATGCTGACCATGAAAGAAGACGCAATCCTCAAAGCAATAAAAGGACAAATTCCTTTTGAGCAGATAAATGAATTGTAATGTAGTAAACACGGAGCGACGACATGAAATCAAAGTATAAAATACTGATCGTTGACGATGATAAATTTCTGCTTGACATGTACGCGGTAAAGTTCAAGCAGAGCGGTTTTGAGGTGGCCGCTTCGCTTGGGAGCATGGAGGCGCTCACGAAGCTGAAAGATGGATTCTTGCCAGACATCATACTTACCGATATCTTAATGCCGGTCATGAGCGGCTTTGAGCTTCTCTCGGAGATAAAGAAAGAGGATCTCGCGAAAGACGCAAAGATCATTATTCTTTCAAATATGGGAGAAAAGACGGATATTGACCGCGGCCGTAAGCTCAAGGTGGACGGATATATCATCAAAGCAAGCATGGTCCCATCCGAAGTGGTGAACAAAGTGATTGAGATCATGGAAGAGAAGTAGGTTGCGCGCACCATTTTAAATTCCATGTGCAAGCGTTCATGAGAGATGGTATAATTGTTTTACAACTAGTAAGAAAGAAAATATGGGCATGCTTGATCATAAAAAAGAATTAGAAGACCTCATTCATACCGTCGTGAGCGAGGGCGGTTCAGATCTGCACATTTCAGAAGGCCGTCACCCAGCGATCCGAGTAAACGGAGACCTCATTCCGCTCCTGAAGAAGGCGGTGTTGTCTAAAGAAGATACGATGGGACTGCTCTCCAGACTCCTCTCAAAGGAACGAGTTGAAGAATTTCTCAACACGATGGAGATGGATTTCTCTTACAGTTCTGACGGAGCCCGTTTCCGAGGCAACGCCTTTTTCCAGCAGGGGACGGTAGGCATCGCTCTGCGTCTCATACCGCATAAAATAAAGACGTTGGCGGAGTTAAATCTTCCCGATTCCATTTCCGAATTTTCCCGGAAAAAACAAGGTTTCTTTTTGGTAGTGGGGCCCGTCGGACAAGGAAAAACAACCACGCTTGCGGGGTTGATAGACCTCATCAACAAGGAACGCACCGAGCATATCATTACCATTGAAGATCCCATTGAATATGTATTTGAACAAGACAAATCGATCATTGACCAGCGCGAAGTGCGCACCGATACCCATGATTTTCAGGCGGCGCTGCAGAGCGTGTTTCGACAGGACGTGGACGTGATCATGATCGGTGAAATGCGCGGCACTGAAACAATCGCGACCGCGGTAACGGCGGCGGAGACCGGCCATCTCGTGCTCTCAACGCTCCACACCAACAATGCCGCGCAGACCATAGATCGTATCATTGATTCATTCGCCCCTGAAGCGCAGAGTCAGATCAGGGTACAGCTTTCAGGAAGCTTGCTCGGTATTTTTTCACAGCGCTTGATCCCGAGAATATCCGGCGGCATGATTCCCGCATATGAGCTTCTGGTCAACAATAACGCGATCTCAAATCTGATCAGAGAGGGAAGAACGCACGAGATCAACGTCGTCATAGAGACCGGTTCGGAATATGGCATGGTGGACATGAACAAATCCTTGGCGGAATTAGTGCGCGCCGGCGAGATCAAGCCCGAAGACGCGTATCTCTATTCGCTTAACCCGAGAGGATTAGACAGGCTAATTTAAAAGAAGTATGCGCTTTATTTACAACGTACTCACGCAAGAGAGCGAGCAAAAATCGGGAACGATTGATGCCATCAATGAGGATGTGGCGATTGCGTCATTGCAACGTCGCGGATATATCGTCGTTTCCCTCAAAGAAGGAGACGAAGAAACGTTCTTCCAAAAAGAATTCTCACTTTTTGGCGGTGTTTCAAACAAGGATATTGTGGTTCTCTCAAGGCAGATCGCAACCCTCTTTGAAGCGCAGGTTTCAGCGCTCCGCGCTTTCAGATTGCTCGCAAGCGAATCGGGGAACCGCATACTCATGGGTGCGCTCACGGAGGTCGCTGACGACATCCAAACCGGTGTTTCCATGTCGCACGCACTTTCCCGACACCCGAAAATATTTTCCGTTTTTTATGTCAACATGGTGAAGGCGGGCGAGGAGTCGGGAAAGTTGACCGAGACGTTTTTGTATCTTGCCGACTACCTTGATCGGTCATATGAATTAACCTCAAAAACAAAAAACGCGCTGATCTACCCCGCGTTCGTGGTCGCCACTTTTACCATCGTGATGGTGCTCATGTTGACGCTCGTGATACCGCGTCTTTCCGCAATTCTTCTTGAAACAGGCCAAGAGATCCCCGTATACACAAAAGTTGTTGTGGCAATCAGCAATCTCTTAACCCAATATGGTTTCTTTTTCCTCATCCTTTTTATCATAGGAGGATTTTTCTTGTGGCGGTTCAGCAAGTCGGAAAAAGGGAGTATTATACTCGCGCATTCCCGATTGAATACGCCGTATATCGGCGAACTGTATCAGAAACTTTACTTGTCGCGCATCGCGGACAATATGCACACCATGCTTAGTTCCGGTATCTCCATTGTACGCGCCATAGAGATCACCTCTAATGTGGTTGGCAACGACGTGTATAAAAATATTCTTATGGAGGTTGGCGAGAGCGTAAAATCAGGAAGCTCGTTCTCCAGCTCTTTGGAGGTGCACCCTGAAATACCAAACATTTTAACGCAAATGGTGAAGATCGGTGAAGAAACGGGTGAAATGGGCAATATCTTGAAGACACTCGCCCATTTTTATAAACGGGAAGTGGACAACTCGGTGGACACCTTGGTAGGGCTCATAGAACCGGTGATGATCGTAGCGCTGGGTCTTGGAGTGGGCGTCCTCCTTACCTCCGTGCTTGTACCCATCTATAACATTACGGCGAATATATAAAGAGTGAAAGAAAAGTACACTCTTTGTTTTGACTTCGCTCGGACGGAATGAAAATCTCCACCCCAACATCATCGGGATTCTGGTTTTCACCCCGCTCCTCGCTAGTCAAAATAGTAAATTCTTTACTCTATATACTTATCCACAGCAATACCTGTCTTTATTCCCTTGCGTGATATAATAAATACATTGAAAATAAAGCCACTTGTAATTATACGAGGGCTCAAAAGCGGGCGAGCGCTTTTTTAGTAATTAAGAATTAATTATGCATAGAAAACGAGGTTTTACATTGATTGAGTTGTTGGTCGTCATCGCTATTATCGGTATTTTATCATCTGTGGTATTGGCATCGCTCAATTCGGCGCGGCAAAAATCACGAGACGCAAAGCGTGTCTCTGATGTTCAAAATCTGCAGTTGGCGCTGGAGCTCTCTTTTGACTCAAATAGCGAGTATCCGGACAGTCTGTTCGATCTTTCGCCAAATTTCATCCCAAGCGATCCTATTGATCCGCTTACGAACGATTCCTACTTGTACGATAACCTTACCTCTGCCGGTGTTGCGTGCGCGGTTCTATCGGGCGACTGCGTGATCTATCATCTAGGTGCAAACTTGGAGGGAAGCGGAAGCAACGTTCTTGATACCGATGCCGATGTATGTCCGACCTTAGCAACAGGATGCGCGCGCGCACTTTCTGGTACGACACTCACCGGCATTGATGGAGGCGGAGCTACTTCCAATGTCTGTGTTGCGGGTGGTAGTGCCGGTACATTCTGCTACGACGTAACGCCATAAACAGTATTTGGTCTCATTTCGGGAAAAATCCCCCGCCTTGGCGGGGGATTTTTGTGTTACAATATAGTGAATGGCAACCGTATTCTATCTTTTTTCTTTTCTTTTCGGTGTTATCATCGGAAGTTTTCTCAACGTTGTCATCTATCGCTACAACACCGGCGCTTCCTTGGGCGGGCGCTCTATGTGTATGTCGTGCGGGAAACGTCTCTCGTGGTATGAACTGATCCCCGTAGTGAGTTTCCTCGTGCAAAAAAGAAAATGCGCGAGCTGTGGGAGCGCGATCTCGTGGCAATATCCCGTCACGGAACTCTTGACCGGCGCGCTCTTCTTGCTCGTTTTCTGTTTACAGTATCCCATTCTTAATGTGGTGGACGTAATAGACACTATTTTTTACTGGATTGTTATCAGTCTCCTTGTGGTCATTACCATATATGACTGGAAACACAAGATCATCCCTGACGCTTTCGTGTACGCCTTTGCTGCACTCTCTTTCGTCGCGCTTTTGTTCCACACAGGGATTCCCACTGGTCGCATGTTGAGCGGCCCGTACGTTTTGAATATTTTTGCCGGTCCGATTCTGGCCAGCCCCTTTGCTTTTATGTGGCTCGCGTCTCGCGGCAGATGGATGGGGCTTGGCGATGCGAAATTAGCGCTCGGTATCGGATGGTTCCTTGGCCTCTATAGCTCTATCTCCGCGGTCATTTTAGCATTTTGGATGGGCGCGTTTTTCGGCATAACCGTATTGTTTTTCAAGGGTAAAACGTTTACAATGAAAAGTGAGATTCCCTTCGGGCCATTTCTGGTTCTTGGCACGCTTCTGGTTTTCTTTTTCCACATTGATGTCCTTGGCCTCTCGGACGTCTTTCTCTCAAGATAGGTTCTAAATATAATGCACAACGCGCTTCAAAAAAGAAAGCTTCAAAGAAAGAGAGGTTTCACCATTATTGAGCTCATTGTTACTATAAGTATTTTTGTCATGGTAACGAGCGTTGTTTTGGCGAACTATCCGAAGTTCAGCAGCAGAATCGTTCTTGAAAATGTGGCTCATCAGATCGCGCTTACGGTGCGCGAAGCGCAAACATACGGTCTTTCCGTACGCGAGTTTGATAACAGCGGCGCCTCCGTGTTTCCGGGATATGGGGTTTATTTTCCGGCACCCGGGATTGCCAGCAAGTCTTTCACGCTCTTTGCGGACCCGAACGACGACCAGAGATACGATCTTTCGGTGTGCAAATCAACCGGCAGCGAGTGTCTGCAACAGTCTACCATACGAAGTGCCGAGCATATTTATTTATTGTGCGGTAATCTTAAGACGGCAGGGGGGACGATAGAGAACCCTGGGACTGCCGACTGCAGTCTTTCGTCACTCCACGTGGCGTTTCGCAGGCCCGATCCGGACGCGAACATTGTGGGGTATAGCGAAACGGATGGAGATTATCGCACGTTTTCAGACGCCGAGATTGTCATTATTTCCCCCCGCGGGGACATGAAGACGATTGTGGTATGGACAACAGGGCAGATCTCCGTTGAATAATTCCGGTAAGCCGGAATTATTCAACGGAATGCAAAATTTAAAATGCAAAATCCAAAATTCAAAATTAAAATCCAAAATCCAAAATCCAATCAAGGATTCACCTTGATTGAAATGATCGTTGCGGTGTCTTTGTTCACGATTGTGATATTTGTGAGCATCGGCGCGTTGCTCACGATTTCAGACGCGAGCAGAAAGGCGAATTCGCTCCGAGCGGTCATGGACAATCTCAACTTTGCCATAGAGAGCATGTCGCGAAGTATCCGCACGGGTACCGATTACACATGCGAAGGCATTGGTAATTGTCTTGGTGGAGGAACGGAACTCTCTTTTGTTGACCAAAGGGGAGCAACCGTAACCTATAGATATGATGCAAGCACTAAAAGTATTCAAGTCAGAAAAGACGCAGGAATTTTCAGGGGCATAACCTCGGCGGAAGTGCAGATCGAAGGGTTGGCGTTTTACGTAACCGGCGTTGGCGCGGATGGGAAACAGCCGCGCATTATTATTACCGCACGGGGAACGGCCGGGTTGAAAGAAAAAACAAAAACGAGCTTCAGCATTCAAACAACGGTTTCCCAAAGACAGATTGAATCGTAAGGCGAGAAAATTGATGTATCTATGAGGCAGTATTCAAAACTCAAAACTCAAAACTCAAAATGGAACCGCGGGTTCACCTTGGTGGAAGCGCTGGTTGCCATTTCCGTTCTCCTGCTTTCGGTGACAGGTCCTCTCACCATAGCCTCAAGAAGCCTTATTTCCGCAATATTCGCGCGCGATCAGATAACGGCGTTTTATCTGGCTCAAGAGGCAACGGAGCTTATTAGAAACCACCGCGACAATAATTCCCTGGCCGGGGAAAGCAACTGGACACTCGGCCTTGAGTCATGTTTTGATGCCAAAGGGTGCATCGTGGATCCGCTCGCGGGAAGTTTTTCCGTGTGTCCGATAGAGGGATGCCCAGTGCTCAATCGGCACACGACGGACGGGCTCTACGCCTATACGACCGGCGCAAACTGGGAGAATACGAGATTCACAAGGACTATTCACGCGGGAACGGTGAATTCTTCAGAGTTCAGCGTTTCCGTGACGATCTCGTGGAATAGCGGTCCCTTGAATAAAACATTTACCATTCAGGAGAATTTTCTTGACTGGTAAGAAAAAAGCATCGTTGCGAAGCACGAACTATGAACCGGAAACATAAAACAATAAGAAAACGAATATCCGCTACCCGCTACTCGCTCAAAACCAACCGGGGTTTTGTCCTTTCGCTTGCCGTCTTAATTTCCGGTATTCTTCTTTCCATCGGCCTTGCCATTTTCAGCAACGCTTTGAAAGAGCTCATTCTCTCTTCTTCGGGGAGAGAGTCGCAGTTTGCTTTTTACGCCGCTGACACCGGTGGTGAATGCGCGCTGTATTGGGATATCAGACATCCGGCTTTATCCGAGAGCGCTTTCGCAAGTTCTACCGACAATATCTTGCCACAAGGGAGCGGTGTTTCATGCAACAACGAAGACATTACCGATCCGGCGACGGGGTGGGATGGCGTGTTCGGATGGGGCGCTCCCACTCAAAACGGATCCGCGGTTACTACGGTTTTTGATATGAAGTTTGCGAACGGTTCCTGCGCTACCGTGGCGGTCATAAAGGATTCCGGTACGACAAAAATTGATTCGCGGGGCTTCAACACCTGTGATGCGGGGAACCCGCGGCGTGTTGAACGAGGGCTCCGCGTCAGTTACTAAATGATGGTTGTCTCGCGACAAGAGGATTCATTATGTCTAAGAAAGAAATCAAAGAACGCATAGAAAAATTGCGACGGCTTTTGCGCCATCATGATTATTTATATTATGTTCTTGATCGGCCGGAGTTGAGTGACGAAGCGTATGACGCGCTCCTCACTGAACTCAAAAGACTTGAAGAGGCAAACCCGGAGTTTTTTTCCTCCGTTTCTCCTACTATGCGGGTCGGCGGGAAACCTGCGGCGGGTTTTCAGAAAACAACGCACAAAGTGCGCCAATGGTCTTTTGATAATGTTTTTGATTTTGAAGAGTTGCAGAAATGGGATCTCCGCGTGAAGAAGGCCGTGCTCAAAGATCGGCGTGTGAAAAGCGAACCAATTGAATATGTATGCGAACTCAAGATTGACGGGCTCAAGATCGTGCTTACGTATAAAAAAGGAGAGTTTGAGAGAGGAGCGACGCGCGGCGACGGGGTAGATGGGGAAGATGTGACCGGGAACCTCCGCACCATACGGAGTATTCCCCTGGTGTTGGAAAAACCTGTTTCGCTCGTGGTGGTGGGGGAAGCGTGGATGAGCGAGCACGAGCTTCTTCGCATCAACAAAGAAAGAAACAAGCAGAAAGAGGAGCCGTTTGCCAACGCGCGCAACGCCGCCGCGGGTTCTTTGCGGCAACTGGACCCTCAAGTGGTTGCTCTCCGCAAGCTGGACAGCTTTATGTATGACATTGACGAGGTAGAGGGCGGCGTGCCTCAAACGCAAATTGAAGAACTGGAACTGCTTAAAACTCTGGGCTTTAAAGTGAATTCGGAGCAGAGGCTCACCAAGACGCTTGATGAAGTGGAAGCGTTTTATCGGGAATGGGCGAAAAAGAAAGAGAGGGAGGAGTATGGCATTGACGGCATCGTGATAAAGATCAATTCACGGAAAGTGCAGGAAGCGCTGGGGTATACGGGGAAATCTCCGCGTTTTGGCGTTGCCTACAAGTTTCCCGCACAGCAGACGACCACAAAAGTGGAGGATATCGTGGTGCAAGTGGGGCGTACAGGCGCGCTGACCCCAGTCGCACACCTTTCTCCCGTCCGCGTTGCCGGTTCCACCGTGAGCCGCGCGACACTGCATAATGAAGATGAGATCAAACGTCTTGATATCCGTATCGGTGACACAGTGGTCATACAAAAAGCGGGAGACGTGATTCCCGATGTGGTGGAGGTCTTGAAAGATCTGCGAACGGGGAAAGAACGCGTGTTCGTTATGCCAAAGCACTGCCCCGTGTGCGGCAGTCTGGTCAAAAAAGGAACGATCGGCGAAGGGGCCGTGGCAAGCGCCGCGCATTATTGCGTCAATAAAAATTGTTTTAGGCAGGAATTGGAGCGGATCATACATTTTGTAAGCAAGAAGGGAATGAACATAGACGGCTTAGGAGAGAAAATAGTTGAACAGCTCGCGGGTGAAGGAATTATATCTAACATGGCCGATATATATGAATTGGAAATGGGTGACCTTGAGTCGCTTCCTCGTTTTGCACAAAAGTCAGCGCAGAATCTGATTAAAGCGATAGTAGAGAGCAAAAAGGTGTCCTTGCGGAAATTTTTGTTTGCGCTGGGTGTGAGACACGTAGGAGAAGAGACCGCGGCGCTTGTCGCAGAGCACTTTGGCGCTATTGATCGAGTACAACGGGCAAGCAAGGAAGAATTGAAAAGTATTGCCGGCGTGGGAAGCGTTGTCGCGGAATCGCTCTTCGGGTGGTTTTCCGAACCGGAGAATAAAAAACTCTTGAGGCGGTTGCTCAAACATATCAATATAGTGAAATCGGGGCGCCACATGAAGACACAACTGCTTGCGGGGAAGATTTTCGTCTTAACGGGCACTCTTTCTTCACTGTCGCGAGACGAAGCAAAAGAAAAGATTAAAGCGCTTGGCGGCAAAGTGGCAAATTCCGTTTCTTCGCACACCAACTTCGTGGTGGCCGGCGAGATGCCGGGGTCAAAACTACGAGATGCGAAAGAGTATGACGTTCCGGTTCTTTCAGAGGAAAAATTTGTCGCTTTGCTCGCCCAGTGATTTTTTGAGTATTTTCTGCTACTATACGCACTATGAATCCCGTTAGAGATCACGACCACGAATTTAAATAACACCCAAAGATATGAAAAATACTTATCAACCAATAATAAACGTAGTGTCTGCGACATGTGTCGTGGCCTATCTCTAACGGGATGAAAAGAGAAGATATAGAAAAACTGGCGACACTTTCTCGCATTGATATTTCGGCGCAAGAGACTGAAGAGCTTCTTTCTGAGATGGAGGCAATTTTAGGATATGTGTCGGAAATAAAAGAAGTGGCAACCGAAGCGAGAGTGTCCGAGGCGGGAGCACTTTGCAATGTGATGCGGGAAGATAAGGACCCGCATAGAGAGGGTGCCTATACGGAAGAGATACTTCGCGAGGTGCCACAAACACAAGATGGGTACGTGAAGGTGAAACAAATACTGTAGTACGAAGTACGAATCTTTACGAATATACGAAAATATACGAATCAGAAACATGAAGATTAATTTGGAAAATCTTACCGTCAGACAAGCCCATGAGGATTTGAAAATGGGCACCTACACCGCGGTGGAATTGACGCAGGCATACCTTGACGTTATCGCGAAAAAAAATAGCGAGATGAACGCCTATCTTGAAGTATTTGACGACTGGAAAGACCAGGCAGAGCGCGCGGATGAAATGATAAAGAATGGGAGTGCGACGCTTCTTACCGGCATTCCGTTTGCGGTGAAAGACAATATTTTGATCAAAGGCCGTACGGCAAGCGCCGCTTCAAAAATGCTTTCAAACTATACGGCAACTTACGACTCCAGCGTCATCGCAAAGCTCAAGGAAGCCGGAGCGGTATTTTTGGGGCGAACCAACATGGATGAGTTTGCCATGGGAGGTTCTACCGAAAATTCCGCGTTTGGACCAACCAAAAATCCTCACGATATTTCACGCGTGCCGGGAGGCAGCTCGGGCGGATCAGCCGCTGCGGTTGCCATGGGAGGCGCGCTTGTGGCGCTTGGCTCTGACACGGGCGGATCCATTCGCCAGCCGGCATCGCTCTGCGGCGTGGTAGGATTGAAGACCACCTATGGAAGCGTCTCGCGGTATGGGTTGATGGCAATGGGTTCTTCTCTTGACCAGATCGGACCGTTCGGAAAAACAGTGGAAGACGTACGAGCGGTTTTTAATGTGATCAAAGGCGCAGATTTTATGGACAGCACCTCGGTACCTCTCCACCTGCGCGGCGAAGAGGAAGCGATCAAGGCGAAAATGGTCATTGGGGTGCCTGAAGATTTTTTGACCATGAAAGGTATTGATGCGGATGTCTTACAAAATTTTCGAGAGACGCTCTCTCAATTGGAAAAGAAAGGGCATACGATTAAAAAGGTCACTTTGCCCAATCTTAAATATTCATTGGCGAGCTACTATATCATCATGCCCGCCGAGGCGTCTACCAATCTTGCGCGTTTTGACGGGGTTCGTTACGGGCTCTCAATAAAGGGTGATACTCTCTTTGATGATTATGCAAAGACACGAGGAAGCGGATTTGGGAAAGAAGTGAGAAGGCGGATCATGCTCGGCGCCTACGTGCTCTCGGCAGGGTACTATGACGCGTATTACAACAAAGCAACCGCCGTGCGTGCGCTTATTCAAAAAGATTTTACTGAAGCGTTCAAGGAGGTGGACGTGATCGCAACCCCCACATCGCCAACTCCCGCGTTCAAGATCGGCGAGAAAGCAAACGACCCGCTTGCGATGTATCTTGCCGATATCTTTACGGTACCGATAAACTTGGCGGGAGTGCCGGCAATCTCGGTGCCGTCCGGATTCGGAGAGCGCGATGGCAAACAGTTGCCCTTGGGATTTCAGATCATCGCCCCTCATTTTAAAGAGGAGAGGCTTTTTTCTCTCGGCGCGGATATTGAAAACTTATAGTATACTATAAGCCATGGAGAACCCTCTTTTTGAACCAAAATTTCTCAATCTTGAATTTTTCTTTAATCAGGTACTCAATTTTTTGCAGGCTGTGTATGATACCCTGATACGTATCTCTGGCGGTAGCTTCCAGTACCTTAAGGTGGCGCTTTCGGTGCTCTCCATAGCGTTTATCACGCTCATTATTTACTCGGTGGTGCGTTTGTTGGAGATCAGGAAAAGAGAAAGGGAAAAGTATCATTTTGCCGAACCTGTGGCCAAAGACGGGGGTGAAAAACGAGAGCGTTGGGAAATGGTGGAAGAGCATGTGCACTCTGACCGCCCGGCGGACTGGCGGATCGCCATCATTGAAGCAGACACCATATTGGAGGAGATGGTGAAAAAAATGGGATATGAAGGGGAGAGTCTGGGAGAACGTCTCAAGGCGGTGGAGCCCAGTGATTTTACCAGCATCCAAAGTGCGTGGGAGGCGCACAAGGTGCGCAACCAGATCGCCCATGAGGGATCAGGTTTTGAATTGACCCAGCGGGAAGCAAAGAGAATTGTCGGTCTTTACGAACAGGTTTTCAAGGAATTTGAGTATATTTAAACAAAGTTTTCATGGTGTGCGCGGTAGCACATTCGCTCTGCCACGCGGAGTAACGCCATCGCTTACCGAGCACCACTTTTGCTAACTTCTTCGTTAGGTGTCTATAGAAACAATAATATGCCATGTACTAACTCCACTTGCTTCAAGGGTAAAAGTGGTGCTCGGTTGCTTTTTCAAAACAAATGCGGTATAATTTTAAAGTAGAAAACGCT
>JBBTVG010000017.1:19873-48038 GCA_038063375.1 Patescibacteria group bacterium | reverse complement strand
GGCTCAAAACTATCACCCAAGGTCTTTCGGTGCTCCTTAAGGTCGCACCTCAACCCTTTATTTATTCATTGGCATAACGAGATAGGTGAATGAATTATCTCCAACACCTTGTATGGTGATCGGTTTATCCGCCCCATTGCATTTTATTACCACACTGTCTTGATGGAGGGCTTGAAAACAGTCAATAATATATTTGTAATTGAAACTTATTTCCAACTCTTCCCCTTGGGTTGCCGCGTTTAATTGTATAGTACTTTCCCCAATATCGGCATTTTTTGTTTTCATGGTGAATATTTTTTTTTGCGGACTCACAAATATCACCACTTGATTGAATTTGTCTGAAAAAATATTGCTTATTTTTAAACTATTCAGAAAATCTTGTTTTAACAACACAATTTCTGTTTTGTGTTCTTTGGGTATTATTTGCTTATAATCAGGAAATACTCCGTCTATAATGCGTGAGGTAAAATAAATATGATCTAAAGAAAACACTATTTGGTTTTTATTAAAACGTATATCAACAACACCTGATTCTCCTTCAAATATGCGTGATAATTCCATAGCGTTCTTAAAAGGAATAATAATGCCTTTTAATTCTTTTCTATTCTCATTTTTTATTTTTTTTTCGGCTAATCTGAATGAATCTGTTGCCACAAACACAATGTTATTATTTTCTGTGTGTATATACACACTTGAAAGTTCCGGTTTAATATCTGAAATTGAAGCGCTGTATATTACTGATTTAATGCCTTCATTGAGTTTATCCGCTTCTATAAAAAAATTATCTCCGTCTTGAATAAGGGGTAGTGTTGGAAATTCATCCGGTGGAAGACATTTTATAAGTGTTGTATTGTTATTAGTAGAAACCTCAAGATTTCCGTTTTTTTCTTCTAAAGTAATATTATTACCGTCATATATTGACGAGAGAAGGTTTGAAAACACTTTTCCTGGAACAGCAACACTGCCTTGGGATTCTATTTTTGCCGGGATCTCAATCTCTATCCCAATATCAAGATTAGTGGCTCTTAGGGTAATTGTGTTTTTATTCACAATTAATAGGATGGTGTTTAGAATAGGGAGTGTGCGGTTTTGCCCCACTATTTTTTCTATTTTAGAAACCACTTCCTTTATCTTCTCTTTTATACACTCCAACTTCATTATATTCTTTATTAAATATTATTAATTAAAAAAAATCTAATCTATTATTATCTCTGTGTATATGTGTAAAACATTTTTTCTTATTGACATATAAGTATATTTTTAAAAAATTATAATCAATAAAATGTGTATAAAAATAGTTTTTTAAGAAATATAAAATACTATTTAAAAATTTTATTAATTATTATATTTTTTACCACCCTTACCAACATACTTATACTGATTTTATCCACATACTTTTAAATCATCGCACGAAGTTGTTCAATTTCCTGCAACAACACATTATCATTTTTTAACGCATTTTTTATTTTTTCACACGAATGCATTACCGTAGTGTGGTCCCTCCCCCCTAATTTTTGACCTATTGAAGGATAAGAAATATTAAAATCTTCCCTTAATAAATACATAGCAATTTGTCGCGGCTTCACAACCTCTTTTCTTCTTGTTTTTTCGTAAATAATAAACTCTTCAATATCATAAAACCCAGCCACTATTTTGATTACTTCCTTCATAGAGACTGTTTTTTTAGGCCGCGCGCTGTTTTTGATCAGCGACTTTATTTCATCAATAAGCAATACTTTATTTTTTAATTGAGATTGGCAGATAATAGAGTTTAATACCCCCTCCAACTCCCTAATATTGCCATTTAATAATGAAGCAACATACTCCAGTATTTCATCGGGAAGAGAGAAATTCCGCTGATTTAATTTTTGCCTTAATATCGCAAGCCTAGACTCATATTCAGGGTGCGCGATATCAACGATCATACCGGCACTAAAGCGCGATTTAAGCCTTTCTTCCAGCCCGGGGATGAAATTCGGATGCTGGTCAGATGAAAAAATAATCTGCTTATTGTTTTCATACAAGGAATTGAATAAATGAAATAATTCTTCTTGAGTCTTATTTTTATTAGAAAGAAATTGAATATCATCCATTATTAAAACATCATACTTTCTGTACTTTTCCTTGAAATCATTTATCTTATTGTTCTGAAGGGAGGTGATGTAGTCAATAGAAAATTTTTCAGAGGTAATATAGTGTATTTTTTTATTACTATTCTCTTCTTTTATATAATTCCCCACCGCCTGGATCAAATGCGTCTTCCCAAGCCCCGTACCTCCATGGATAAAGAACGGATTATAAACAACTCCGGGATTTTTTATGATCGCTTGTGCCGCCGCATGCGCAAGATCATTAAAGGATCCGATAATAAATGAATTAAATGTGTATCGGGGGTTTAAATTGTCATTTTTATCTATATACAGATCATTCAAAGGAAGCTCACCTACCGCCGAAGGTTTAAAAACAGCATGCGCCGCATCCTCCCTTGTTTTTGTTTGTTCTTTTGACACCACATACTCCAAACTGCGCACACTTTGGGAGTATTCCCGCAATGATTTCAAAATAACTTTATGATATTTGTTATACAACCAGTCCTTTACAAACGCATTAGGAACACCCAACGACACAACCCCATCTTCTTGATTGATGATACATGTGTTCTTAAACCATGTACTGAAGTTTGCTCTTGAAACACCCAGTTCTATTTCATTTAACGCGCTATCCCAAAGTTGTTTGTTTTCAACCATATGTTTATGTGACGGTAGCTATAAAAACCAATAAATCAGTAAAAAGTAAATCCATTATACCTTTGTCCGCAAGAAGAGAAAAACAAGCAAACCTTAATTACTCTGTTGATAAAGTGGGGATAACCAAAAATGTTTTTTGAAGGTGAAGGAAAACAGAGTGAAGAATAAGGATAAAACAAAAAGTTTACGTATCCACAATCAATTATATACCGAAGCGACACATTGGAATATTGACTTCAGTGGAATGATATATGCTAGTGCGAATATCTTTTTAAAGAGGAGATTCTGGATATTAAATAACGAGAGATCTAAAGGTACTGGCGTGGTAAGTGAAACAAAAAAATAAAATGGACTTTTCTGTTATTTCGTTATATACTCTTAATCATTATGTCAAAAACATACAACCCTAAAAAAAGAAAAAGGAAGACAACCCATGGGTTTTTGGTGCGCCAAGGGACCAAGAACGGAAGAAATATCATTAAAAAACGCAGAGCTCAAGGGAGAAAAAAGCTCGCGGTGTAATGAGAGAGAGGCAGAGCCCCGAGGGTATTCCCAGAGTAAACTTCTCTTTTTGTTTTAAAAAACGTTTCACTTAAGATGGATATCAACATCGGGTGAAGCCGCTCATGTATGTTGCCTCAATCAAAAAAGGTCAGCAGAAAAGAATTTCCCAAGAGTCACAAAAAAGGAGAAACCTACCATTCTCCCCACCTCTCGCTTGTCGTCGTAAAAAAAGATTCGAAACTTCCCAGCAAGTTTTCTTTTGTTATTTCCGGCAAGGTCGCCAAAAAAGCGGTGGAAAGAAATAAATTAAAAAGATGGACGTATCGTACGATACAGAAAGAATGCGATAATATAAAGAACGGATTTGTCTCTGTCTTCTTTTCAAAAAAAAACAGTACGAAACTTACACATAGCCAACTTGAAGACCAAGTGCTCGTACTTTTAAAAAACGCACACCTCCTAAAAAAGAATGACGCCAGTCCAACACAGCTTTTCAAGGAATAAACATAAATTTCACTACTCCAGTATACTGGAGTAGTACAAACAATATGAAACATTTTTTTATCCACGTGATCAAGTGGTATCAAAAGGTTTTCTCCCCCGACAAAGGGGTACTGGTATCACTCGGCATCAAGCGTTCTACCACATGCGCGTTTTATCCGACATGTTCGGACTACACCATTGAAGCAATTACGAAATATGGCGCCCTGAAAGGGATTTTTATGGGCATACGAAGGGTTTTGAGGTGCCACCCGTGGCAAAAACCAACCATTGATCCCCTTACTTAACCAAAACTAAAACCCATCCGGTTTCGTTTACATTGCGTTCGTTTTATGTAGAATAAAGGGATGATATCCGGTTTTTTTAATACATTCTTCTATGAGCCGCTTTATAATGGCTTAATTTTTTTGGTGTCGGTCATTCCGGGGGCCGATATCGGTATTGCGGTTGTACTCCTCACGCTCATCGTAAAGGGAGCTCTCTTCCCTTTTACCCATAAAGGAATACAAACTCAATCAAAGCTTCGAACACTGGAGCCGGACATCAAAGACCTGAAAGAAAAACACAGCAAAGATAAACAGGAGCAGGCGCGACAGGTCATGGAACTGTATCGTAAACATGGAGTAAGCCCGTTCTCCGGATGTTTGACGGTCTTGGTTCAACTCCCTGTCATTTTTGCGCTGTACTGGGTGTTTTGGAAAGGGCTTAGTTTTGATCCCGCGCTCCTTAACGAACTTCCCTATATTCCCGGACACATCAATACGGCACTCCTCAACCACGACATCCTCTACTCGTTCGTTCACATGCCGGAATTCGTCAAAACTAACTTCCTTGGCTCCATTGACATGACGGGGAAGAGCATCTCTTTGGCTCTCCTTGCCGGTGTTTCCCAATATTTCCAAATAAAGCTTTCTATGCCCGACGTCGGGAAGCTCTCGCTTAAAAGCACAGGCTCGCTTAAAGACGACCTTGTGCAAAGCATGAAGTTTCAGATGAGATACATCCTGCCCATATTTGTCTCCGTGTTCGCGTATACCATTTCAGCCGCAGTCGCATTATATTGGGTAACAAGCAATGCCTTTAGCATCGTGCAGGAGCTTTTTGTGAAGCGGAAGGCCGAAGCTTTGCAGAGTGAACTGAAACGTGATAATACGTAACTATATATGACCACGGAAGAGATCAAGGACATCATTGAGGAAATATTAAAGCATCTCACTATTCCATTTAACGGTGTAGATATCGTTTCGGGTGAGATTGGAGTGGTGTTTATGATCAACACAGATGAGGCTCGCTTCTTGATCGGCAATAATGGCGCAAATTTAATTGCGCTCAATCACGTCGTAAAACGGATAGTTGATAAAAGAAAAAAGGAAGAAGAATTTACGAACTTCACCATAGATGTAAACAGTTACCAAAAACAAAGGAACGAAGAATTGCAAAATAAAGCAAAAATGCTTGCGGAGCGCGCAAAATCACTTCACGTGGACGTAGAAATGGAACCCATGACACCCTATGAACGCATGGTAGTACATACCACACTGGCAGGAGACCTTGAAGTGGAAACAGCATCGGTTGGATTTGGAAAAGACAGAAAGGTGGTGATCAAATACAAAAACACAAACTAAAACCGCGCTTTTGCGCGGTTTTAGTTTGTGAGGGAATGTCACGCGCTATTTGATCTTAAGCGCCCACAGCGAGTAATCTTTTTTGTTCGTAAAGAAGAAGTAACCCTCGTCCTCATCAAGGAATGGTTTGATAATGTCCAGATTTATATTGAGAGACTCCATTGGTTTTATCAAAACCTCGGAATACGCTGTTTCGGTATTTACCTTCCATATCGTATCCGTGAACGACATCAACCCTTGATACCAAATATCAGGATACTTTCCTTGCGGCAGGTTCTCCGGCACTCCGCAATAAACGGTTATATTGTCGCTTGCCCAGATACATTTTTCGGGCAAGGTGGTAATACCGAGTTTTTTTGATTCAGCTTTGGTTACGTCTACTACGCCGACCGATAAGCCATTCACCGTAGACTCCGAATAAAGAATCTTCGTTCCCGACCCGTTTGAGAGCGTGGTGAGACCGGAGATGTCACCCAATACTTTTTTTAACGGACCACCCGCCGTGCTCAGTGTGTAGAGATACCCGGAAACATCGTTTGACGCCTTAGAAGTAAGAAAGATGTTCTTATTTGTCGCCCATTGCGCCAACCATTCCGTAAACGGAAAATCAAACACTTGCACTTTGTCGGTCCCGTCAATTTTTGACCTGATGCCTATGGTGCCGTCTCCTCCCGGTACAAGGTAGAACATGGTTCCCTTGGTCGGAGAGAGGGTTATTTCTTTAATGCCGCTTTGCAGAAACGCGCCTTCAAGGGTTCCCTCGCTCGCGCCCTCTTCTTGTTTCATTATGCGGGCGGAGAAGCTTTCTATCGCGTTGGTATTCTCGTTAATATAACGGACGATGATCGACTCCCCTTTATTTCCCCACAGTGCCTCGTATACTGTGGGAATGGTCGTGTTTGTGATGCGTGTGTTTTTGAGCGTTTCCATTTCTGTTTCGTATACATGTCCTGTGGTACGTTCCATGTAGCGGGCTACGGTCACCTCCTTCTGCTCACCAGCATCCTCAACAGTTTTCTGTATGGCGATAGCGCCTGCTGTCGGAGCGCTGGAGAGTTGTCGCAATACGGGGAGTACCGCCACCTCTTCTTTTTGAGAGAGGTCAGCACCCTCGCCGGTGTTGTCGGGAAGAGTAGCGTCACCACCACCCTCAGGAATACCAAACGGCATAAAGTTGTCAAATGTTTTGGTAACACTTTCGCCATTACTACCACTTCTAAAAAGTATGACACCCAAAACAATCACCACAATGAGCGCGAGTATTGAAATAGCGATAATAATGATTTTTTTTGACATACTTTTCTTAATTACTTGGCGGGTGCCGTACCGGCATTGATATTACCACCACTTGGTGTCCCCCCCGTTGAACCACTCCCCGTTCCTTGTTGCAACGATTCTTTTTTTATATTGAGATTAAAGTTTACCAAATTGGGATTAATGGTTTGCAGAATAAGGTATGAAGAGAGAGCAAGCAAGAGTCCTCCGATCGCCGCCCATATCCTGTTCTTCGCGGATGCTTTGGCGGAGGGGTTTGCCGCGCTCGCTATATACTCCAACCCGCCGACCACGATCATAATAACGGCCAGCACGCCGGTGATTCCCACCATAAGACGATAAATATTATTAAAGTAATCTCCCGGACTTATGTTCGCGTTTCCTCCACCAATGGAAGGCTCAAGGAGCGCGGCATGCGCATATACCGCAGACAGCACAAACAAAGAGAGTGCTGATATGACAAGAGAGACGATTTGTGATCTTGTTTTTTCCATGGTGTTAAAAACCAA
Organism: Patescibacteria group bacterium; assembly: GCA_038063375.1. Classification (NCBI taxonomy): domain Bacteria; species Patescibacteria group bacterium. The sequence continues at coordinate 40,877 of JBBTVG010000017.1, read as the reverse complement.
AAGACGTAGCACTGGTTTCCCCGAAGTTCACTGTGAATGATTGTTCAAGGAACTGGAGGATTTTTGTGGTGTGTTTGACGCGGAGCAGCACCAAAGCTTTCCCGCTCCCTCCTTCGGTACGGAGCGCCAACTCGCTCTTTTTGTCACTTTCCGTATCGGTTACCTGCTTGTTATCAAGCAGCCATTCGTAAGAAACGCTGCCGCCATCTTTGTCTTTTATGGAAAAGAAATAAGGTTCTGCCGATATGAGTACTTCTTTGTTCTGCATAGTAAAGGTGGTACCCACGGCGTGTTCGTAACGGATCCCTTCCAATGGGTGATGTTCATAAAAGATAACTTTTGGGTCATAGCTCGGGAGGTTTATATTTTTCAGAGCCCTTAATTTCCCGTCAAATGAAGAAGCTTCAACAGTGATGGTATCGGTTTTTTTGAGAGGGTCTTTTTTAAAGAAAACAAAATTATTACCGTAACCTGACTGGTCGTAGAAATCAGCATAACTGAAATTTCTTTTCCATTTATATACGACATCTTTTATCCCTAACGCGCTTGCCCCCGCCGCGGTCATGTTTGGTATGGCAATAACCGCTATTGTCGCCTCCGGAGTCGCAAGCGCCTTGCCTCTATAAAAGGCGGGTGTGTAGGAGCCAATCGCCTCCCAGAGCAGGTCAACCTCTGTCGGTGAAAATACGAGCGTTTTGGTAATGACTCCCGCGGTCCCTGAACGAACGAGCACGCGGACAGTGGAGGAAGACCCCACCCCTTTGGTGGTGAAAGAGAATTTTTTCTTGCCGATTCCGGCAAGCTCTAATTTGTCGTTTACATACCAGGAGGTGTGCAACCTATCTATGTCAATACCATAACCGGAAAGCTCTAATGCTACCTGCTCAAAAGGGCCGGGAGTTTCAGGAGATGCTTGCACATCAATTCTATTTGAGGGGTTAAATTGCGCGAAAGCAGGGATGGTAAAAGCGCCACATAATACTACTGAGAGAAGAATTTTTGCGACGCTCTTTATTGACATGGTTTCAGTGTTTCTTCCGGAGTTCTGTTTGGTAAAAACCATATAACATAGGTTACTTTTATTATATCTAAAACAGCAGTTCTTATCTACTCATCGGGTCTACCTCGCTTTTACGTATCAGACTCGGCCCCTCGCGCGTCCTTGAGCTCTTGCTTTGCTTTTTTGATCATCAATATCTGGGATGGGTCGGAGGTGATGATCTGCTCTTCGGTATAGGACGCTAGCACCTTGATAGCCACGTGTTTGAGGCCGGCAAAGAAAATTCCTTCTCCCACATCAGATTCAAGAAGCAGGAACTTCTCTTCATCAGTGAGATTGAACGTCTGCTGGACCAGATCAATGGATGTGGGGGACTGCTTTAAAAGGATCTGAATTGAAGAGTTGGTGATGATGGGGAGGCCGTAAGGAGATTTGAGAAAATCGCCCACGTCTTGAGTAATAGTTGCGAGTCCCAAGTAATATTTTCTTCCTCGCTTGGCAAGTCCGAACAAGAATGACGCCGTGTCTTCCGACTTCATCATCCACCACGCCTCGTCAATCACCAAGAGACGTTTTTTCAAGTTCTTTCTCACCGAGTTCCATATAAAGTGCATCACAATATACATGGCGGCGGGTTTCAACTCGTCTTCCATGTCGCGCACCGAGAAGACCACAAATTTTTTATTGATATCCACATTGGTAGGATTGTTGATGAACCCGGACCAGGTACCTCTGGTATATTTGGAAAGTCTCTGCAGAAGCGACTCCCCTCCTTCCATGCCGGCAAGCACGAGCTCAAAATCAGACATGAGAGGCGGCGCGATGCTCGCAAAATCAGATTCCGGAGTAATATCTTTCAGCGCGTAAGTCTCGGCAATAGCCCGGTCCATAATAGAGTCTTCTTCGGGAGAGAGTCCGCCGAGTATGATCCTAAACAATCCGACCAACGTGATGATGTTTGAACGCAGTACGTCGGCGGGAGATTCGTCTTCCCGCGGAACAGGAAGGTCAAACGGATTAATGTGGTGTTTTGAGGTGAGGGAAATGTTGAAGTAACGTCCCCCTGTCGCTTCCGCCAGATATTCATATTCTCGCTCGGGGTCAATGACGATCACGTCGGTATCAAACATAAGCGTACGCAGGATCTCCAGTTTTGTTGAAAATGATTTTCCCGAACCTGCCTTCGCGAAAATAACCGAATTATAGTTTTCAAGGCTAAACCGGTCAAAGAGCACCAAACTTGAATTGTGCCGGTTGATGCCGTAGAGGATACCCTTGTCTGAAGTGAGGTCAAACGAGACAAATGGAAAAAGGCTGGAGAGAGGAGATGAATTTAATTTTGAGTGCACGTTCAAGAGGTCAGTCCCAATAGGAATAACGCTTTTATAGCCCTCTTCTTGCTGGAAAAGCGCGGGTTTTAGATACACGAGCTTTGCTTCCAGAATAGATTTTATTTCCGACTCCACTCGGTCAAGCTCCGTCAGATCATCAGCGTAAATGGTGATGTAGAGCCCCACATCAAAAAGCCGCTCTTGCGCTTGCTGGAGCTTATTGCGGAGGTCCTCCAAGTCGCTATAGGCGGTGTCTAGCATCGGGTCGCGCACGAGCCCTTTTTCTTCCCGCATGGATATCTGGCTTTGGACTTCCGCCACTTTTGTCTGAAATTGTCTCAAAACGTGCGCCGTATCTACCGGATGGATGAAAATGGAAACATCAAATACGCGGTCAAGGTTGATGATGGGAGAAAACCAACTGTCGGACAAGAAGCGCGGATACGAAATGACAAAAAAGGTGCGCGCTATCTTGTCTCCCAAGTTAAACTCGCGAGGAGTGATCTTGAGCGCGGATGGCGCAATGACATCTTTGAGCTCCAATACCGCAGACTCATAGATCTCCTGAGGGAGAATAGGAGTTACTTCCTGTTCTTTTTTATTTTTTCCAAATAGGGTGTCTATGAAGGACATGGGTTAATTATACACTAAGACTCAAATTTCAAAATCCAAATATCAAATCAATTTTAAAACCCAAATTATTTTTTAAATATTGCCGAAAAAATCAGCGTGAGTTCCTGAGCCTCCCTCCACAACAGTTGACAGTTTGATTTTTCATGCGGATTAGCTCTCGCGATCATCCTAAGCCAATGTTTTGTTTCTTTGGCTTCTTTTTTACACAGAGCTATTTTGTGTTTAAAGTCCTTTTTTGACTCGGCGCCATCAGCTTCCATGTAATTTGCTCCAATACTGGTTGCGGATCTGATAAATTGATTTAAAAGTGGTTTGTTTATATCATTTTTCTCAAGAGTTTTTATAAAATCAATAACGTTTTCTCCAAACCTGGCGGTTCTTTCTTCAAGGTTGTATTTCTTTTCGTTTTGATTTTGAACTTGATTTGGCATTTATTGTTTGGGTTTTGGTTCTTCAATTAAGCCAATCTAGCTTAATTGAATAGGTTTCTCAAGCTCTCCCGGATTAAACATCCTATAAAAGAGCTCAATATCTTCCTCGGTGCCGAGTTGTACCACGCGAACACCCGTTCTGTTAAGCCCCTGTTGTACGACATAGGATCTTTGTTTCAACTGGGAATGATGGGCCTCAAAATCTTCAAGTTTTTGCTCGCTACTTCTCTTGTTTTTTGCTCCCGGCAAAAAACCGCTAATTCCTCCTTGCGGCGAACCGATTCCGGATGGCGCATACGGGACCACGATAAAAAAGTTCTTTGTCATGATATTGGTTGATTCCGTAAAGCTCTTGATGAAATTGATGTATTCCCGCGTCTGTATTTTGAGGAGATCATTGAGCTGTTTGTGTTCCCGATCCTCAAGCAGGGCGATGTATGGCCTGATGTCGTATCTGCGCGACTGGATGAATATCTGGATGGAAAAATCAAGAGAATTTAAGAAACTTTGAAACTGCAGGGTAATGGCCATTTGCTCGTCACTTGATTTAAGCGCAAGGTTCAAGGAAGACGCCATGAGAATGATGCGCATGGATCCGTCCTTGAGAATGATCACTCCGTTGCGCACTTCTTTGATGGGAACGAAGTCTTGTGCTGATTTTGTGCTTGTCGCCATACAGTAACGAATTACAAATTTCTTACGAACACATTAATTATAGCATATCTTCTCCTGCACCCTGTGACGTATCATTGAACATTTTGATGAACATCAAGAGACCACGAGAGTTCTTTGAGCCTGCTGTCGGAGAGCTTGGGTAATTCTAAGCTCTGTAGCGCGGGTTTGCCGGTATTCCCTTTCTTGGCTTTCGCTTCGGATGTCACTTTTTTCCATACATAGAGTTTGCCTTTGAGTGTGTAGTTGAGGGCGGATTCAACGACCGAAATGAACGGCCTGTTGTTGATTTTGTAAAAAGCAAGCGCCAGTGAAAAGCCCGCAAAAGGAATGATGAGCAGAACAGCAAAGAAAAACGGCAGTATGATATAGAGAACGAAGCACATTGCCGCTCCACCCACCAAATAAATGAACTGCTTGAATGTCAGCGGCCCGAATATCTTATCTTCAACCTCAATAAATTGTGGGACTTGAAATTGCATGCCAATTTTGTTTACGAGCTTAGCGAGTAATTACAAAATTGAGCATCCCGCTCCAATTTTGCCTTTGTATCTCATAAGGAGCGCGCGGGCGAATAACCCATCCCTTAACGGGCGAAGCGTTACTTTTTGGTGTATGGAATGTAGGGTAATTGATAACATAATATGGAATTCTTGTTTTGCAAAATTGGGGCTGGGATAGTCTTTTGTGTCATGATACCTTCGTACTATTCTACCGGTTCACGATAGGGATCCGTTTCTTTATAGGTTCCGGCGCGCGTTTGCGGTGTGTCCGTATGTTCAGTTTCTGTTCGTGGCATGGAAAAAGATTTTTCCAACTTTTGTTTGATAACATCTTTTTCCAAACTCCTATCCTCATTAAACGAAGGATCCACCGCCACCTCTTCACCCATTTCCACTTTCTTTTTTTGTTCATCTAGCGGGCTCACAGCTGGCGTCGCAGCCATTGGTTCCGGAATGGTCACTTGGGGCTTTTCCACATGGAGTGCCGTAGGTGTCATGACACTTACCGGTGCAGTACTCATTTTTTCTTCACGGAGAGGAGTAGGTGCCAGTGCCTCCACTTCTTGCTCAATTTCCTTGAGCATTTCTTCTTTATTGGGGATCGCCTCTTCCGTTTCCCCGGAGGCCGCTTCTTTTGTTGAATTCCAATCATTAAAGCCGCCCGGCACCATACTATCTATGCGGTGCACTTTCATGAGCGATTCCCGCACTTTTTTAAAGATATGTTCGTTGACGTCAGCGACGATTTCCACCGCCGCTTTTCTGTCAACCTTGAGCCGAAACAAAACATCCTCCAGGAAGTCATCGGGATGTACCACACCAAGCAATACGAGCCCCACCTCATCTGCAAGTTCTCCCGCCTGGTCAATATGCAGGTGGTTTCTTTTGCTAATTTCCTGCATGGCAGTATCAACATCGTTAGACGTGATGGCGGCCTGAAGGTCTTTGGGAAGTTTTTTGAATTGTTCAAGAAGTTGTTCTTTGTCGTTATCCATAGTGGTTTTTGTTATCTAAAGCTTATTATCGACCTTTTATTATGTTGTGAAGTTCTCTTTTGATTCAGACTTCCCCTCCTTTGCCCCTTCTTTTTTATCGGACGCAGAAGGTGCGGGTTTCTCAGATGGTTCTTCTTTAACTTCTCCCGACGTTTTCAGCGCCTCGCTCACGAGCTGCTGTACTGTTTTTTGCCCCTTCCTTAATGCCAGCGCCCCTTCTCGGTCTGCGATAGATGGCCTCTTGCCGACCGCACGCCTTAATAAGCCGAGTGGCGTAGCGCTTCCTTTTGTAGCTAATGTTTGGGCGAATCCTTCCTTTCTCCTAGCGCCTTTTTCTTCCCACATTTTCATTTCCGCCTCTTCGTGCGCTCTTTCCAGTATCATTGCCTTGAGTGTTGAGCTATTAGGGTCGCGCGCCTTTTCAGCCGCAATTGCTTTGTCATAAGCCTGCATTCTACTGCGCGGCGCTTGCGCGTTTTCCCGTTCTTTAAGCGTAGAAGCGCCGATCAATTCTCCTATTTTGGTTCTTCGCTCCACCTGACTTTTGAGTATCGCCTCATAGCCTCCTTTGCCACCGCCCTTCCCTAGACCTGCGTCAATAGACCCCATGGCTTTTTGTACGGCCGGTACGTTGCGTATGTCAAAACTTTTTTTGCTGACCGCGTCGCCCGCAAGGAGCATTCGACGAGCGCCCCACCCGAGCGCCCCACCTTTTTCCTCCATATTCCGGAGTCCTTCACTGCCGGCCATCATGGCACCGCCCCCTCCGATGAACTTTCGCGCCAATCGTCCGCCTACACCGCCAGCCAACAATCCCAAGGCGCCACCGGCCAGTTTGTTGCCGATATTAAGCGACATGCCGCCGATGGAGCCGGCCATACTCGTCGTAGTCTTTTTTGCGATCAGAAGCATAACGATCAAAACTGAAAACTGAAGCGCCACGATAACGACAATTTTAAAAATGCCGACATCGCTAGAGACAGCGGTCTTAAAGGTGTCTGTAAGGAAAGGACTGCTCGTGAACGCCGCGATGATCCACAGAAAGAAAAGGAAAACCGCGATAGAGAACGATTTACTGAAGAGCTCGCTCCACCACCTGCTTGCCCATGATTTTGTGTTAGGGAGGATCATCGCGATGAACGCCAGAGGTGCAACAGCCATCAAAAACCAGATCACGGCAACGCGGACAACGAAAAGCAGTGCGATAGAAATAAGGATCCATGCCGCCACAATATTTATACCCGTCGCGAAAAGGTAAATAAAAAATAGTGTTCCCATTCCTTTCCCTTCGTCTGCCCATTCCTTAAAACTGTCAACCGAGATCAGTTTCTGCGGATTAAAGGACGCGATAAGCCCCACCGATATACTCTTGGGAGGAGCGTCAAAATTCTTTCCGGAAAATGCGGACGCAGTCAAAGCAGTTTTCTCTCCATCCAAGACGTTTGCGGTCGCGGCTCCTCCCGAAATTCCGTTGTAGAATAATCGCGCGGTAACATTGGAAACATCCACCACGACCCGCGTGATGAACAAACTGAAATTGAGGAGGAGTGCTATGATAACGAGCCGCGCCAGGAGACTCTTTGCGCCGTAACTGGAAATTTGAAGTATGGTGGCGATGGCGATGAACAGGAGAATAAAGATGAACAACATGTTCGCGAGGTCGCGGGTGACCGCCCATCCGTTTTGCGCGAATGGCGCGTTGAGCACCGCATGACTTAACGAAAATCCAAGCATGAGGTCAAAGATCAACCCTCCGAGCGTGAGAATCTGCGCCGACGCACCATAGATAATACCAATGAAGATACCCACAAGACATCCTCCCCACGTGCTAGGATCAGACCCTTTACAGTAATGTTTGGAAATAAGATTTTCCGAGTCGTCAGCAGGAGCAGGGTCGGCCGCCAAGGCGATTTGAGGTGAAGTTGCAACAGCAATTGCTCCCTCTTGAGAGATTTGGATACTGAAGGATAGCGGAGAAAGAAGCGTGATGCTGATGAGGAGCCCAGCGACAAAAGAAGCAAGAGAGCTTACTTTTTTTGCGGGTATGCCTTTTTGCGCTTCACGCCTTCGCACAATGAATAATATTAGATGTTAAGAAGCGGTGAACCACTTTAATTATAACAGAATGCGTTTTGAATAAAAACAACAGAAGGCGCTCTTGTGTGGAATACGGGTTTCTTGTGACAGAGCTCTGAAGTGTTACGGGAATTCGCCTCGCTCATTTTGTGTCGCTTGTAAGAAAAACGCCCTACAACACTTACAGGTGTTGTAGGGCGTTAAACTTTGGAACTTTCTAAAGCGTGAGAGGAGTGCTTGTTGCGGTTGGTTGTCCTCCCGGCAGAGCTTGACATGTCAACAGATCTTCCTGGGCGCCTCCCGGGCCGAAAAGCTCTTCCGTATAGATCAAGAACTGCCCCCCTGCGGCGTCTATGTCTTCTTGTGAAGGTATGTTTGTGACACTCTGGAACTCAATAAGAGCGCCGGAAATGTCGTTGTTTGGCGGAGTGATCATCGCGAGAATATCGTTCAGTCTTTGCAATAGTGTCGTTGCGGCGTTAATATTTTGAGCGTCAACAGTGGCATTCTTGTCAAGGATTTTCTGGAGTTCGTCCCGTCGTTTCTCTATTTCCGCGATTTTTGCTTCATACAGGGGAGGGGTCGGGTTGTTGGGGTCAGTTTCATAATCATCAACAGACTGCCAACAGATGATCCTTTCGTCGTTAGTCCCCACCAGATCATTTAATGCGTCGAGCACGCCTTGATATGCCGTAAGATACGCCGTTGTGGACGCTATGGCGGTGTTCAAACTTGCCAACAGCGGGGCTCTGTATTGTTCAAATGGATCTGGGACATCAAAAAGGTCCGGGTTTTTTTCCCTGGTTAAATTAGCGAGCCCGTCCGTTAGAAGTTTGTTGAAGAACGTGTTGAGTATCGCGGAGATCATTTCTCCTATTTCATCCGCCGCAAGGATCTGTCTGCCGTCAATGGTGAGCGCAAAATCGGTTTGCGACGCAAGGACACTGCCCAGATTTACCTTTGACGCGGTAATACACGCCTCCATGCCGCCATCGTAGTAGGGCCCGGCATAACTGCGTGCTTCTGCGGTGCCTACCCAATTGTCGCCTGGAATATCAACATTATTCTCATCAACGCCGAAGTCGGCGTCATCCTTAAAGTCACATTTATATTGACTAAGGAATCCCCGCGACTGATTGGCATCGTCGCGTGCATTTTGCTGTGCCGATACTATACGCGCGTATCGTTCATCTTCAGCCAAGAAGTAAGAGCCGAACGCGTTATTTTGAGGTTGGACCACGCTGATCCACGCTGTCCACCCCCCTTCATTGAAGTCATTGGAAAATGCGTTCAGATTGTTAACGATCCCGCTAAAGGTGCACTGCGCCTTTTGTTTATAGGAAGGTACGATTGCCAGTTCAAACAGTATCTGCGGTTTGAACGGTTCACAGAGTCCGGCCAATCCAACCTCATTGATGAATGCCCCCGATACGGTGTCGGCAACAGAACCAAGAAATCTTTTCGGATTATCCACGAATCCCGGCTGTCCTTTAAAGCCCCCGTTTATCCAATCAACGACATCTCCGGTCATTTTTTGTAGGAATGCCCTTACAACCAGCGCAACAATGGAATCCAGGCACGACTCTTTGTTTTCCAGCTTTTTTGTTTTATCTCTTACCTCGCTATCGTCTACGGGAACTTCATTGCCACCACCTCCACCCGCACTCCCACCGCCTGACCCTCCTCCGGCACCGGATGATGATCCCCCACCCCCAAAACCACTAAAACAACCAGTAAGACCACCGCCAGCCTGCGCGCTCGTGGTACGCGGTTTTAAGAAAAAGAGAGGAGCTCCCAGGAGCGAAGTTATCAGAAGAGCGGCTATGATGCTGTGCGGTTTAAAAAAATACATGATGATTATCGGGTGAATACATATCCGGGTTCTTTTGTTTCAAAAGAGACGCCGTGGGAGGGAAAATACGAATTGAGGTCACCGAATATTTTATCAAGTGATGTGGTGTGTTCGGTATAGGCCTTTGCGCCGATCATTCCCACGAGAGGGTCCGTAAGTATGGTGTTCATCTGCTCAATTGATCGTTCAGTGGCAAGATATGTATTGATGAGCGGTAAGTGAATGTTTGCGGCGCTTGAAGGAACACGAACGGATTGGAATTCAGCGATAAGAGCTTTGTGGACCTCTATACTGCGGTCAAGCTTCTTTAGTTCGTTTTTATCTTGTGTTTCAAGCGCGCGGGCCAGCACTGCAAGCTCGCTCGGCAAACCTAAGTCCGCATATTTTTTTACGATAGTACCCATCGCGTTGCCATACGCGCGCAGAGACGGAATACTATTGTCTTCCGTAAGACGCAGGTCTGATCTACTCCGTCCTGCACCTACACCGCCGGCACCGTTCGCTCCTATGAAATTTTGGACGAGCGATTCTGAAAGCTGGGACATCGTTCCCTCGTTGAAGTTGCCGCTTTCCTTGAGGTTGATAATGGTTGCGAAATATTCTCGGGTCAAAAGCGCCGTTTGCGACAACTCTTCGGTGGAAGTCGCCTCTCCCTCCGACCCACCCCCTCCGGTTTTTTCCACATACGCATCGTCAGGTCCGGCGATGGTCGGATTCCTTTTTGCCGCTACTTCATCCCCATCGGAAGTGCCGTCTCCATCAGTATCGGGATTTTTCACATCGGTTCCCCAGAGTGATTCTTCCCAATCTTTGAGTCCGTCTTCATCAGTATCTTGTTCAGTGTAGGCTAGAGCAAGATCGGTAACTTTTGCCGATTCTGAGGTGAGCGAGGAATTTTGAGACTTGTTCTTTCCGATGTTCGCTACCCAAAACACTCCCCCTCCCACAAAGACGACGGAGAGTATCATCAGCAATAATTTTTTACTCGGTAAATAATGGTGCATATGAGCGTTCTTTTAACAAGTATAGCAAATGAGATGGTATTAATACAGAAAAACATTGAGCGCTGTGGATAATACCGTGTACTTTGAGTTACGAAACTTGCTTTCGATGGGTTTCTCTTCAATTTCGAGTGAGACGCAGGTAAAAATTACTCATCATATACGGCGTATATGATGAGTAATTTTTAACAAGTCGTAGCCGAAATTGAAGAGAAAGACGCGGAATTGAAGTTTCGTAATTCAAAGTGTACAATGGAATCAAGACAAATAACAAGGCGAGTACTATGGGTTTACTTCTCAATAAAATAATAGTGGCAGTGGTCGGAGTCGTTCTCGCGGGAGGCGCTCTTTTATTGGTAACCGTATCGGAAAAGAAGCAGACGGCGTTTGACCAGTTTGCTTTGCCAGAAGAAGAGGTAGTGAGGGTCCCGTTTGGAGACAGTAGTGGTGGAGGACGGCAAACGATTACCCCGTATTTTGGAGAAAAAAAGACAACAGGTAATTTCCTGCTTGACGCGATATCCGGCATCACCTCCGGTATCACGAAAACATTGGAAAAAAATACCACTTCCCAAACTTACACCGCCACCGGGATACCACCACCGCCAGGAAACTTACCCGGACCAATACCGCCCGATCTGACGATATGTTTACCCAGCAAAGAAGGGCACTTAAGCGCCGCCGTTTTGTTTCAAATCTCCAGATATTTTGAAGTAGTTTGTCCGCACATTGGTGAGCCACGCATGATGACATCCCTTTTCTATAATGAATGGAAAAAGGGTTGCGAAGATACGTATGAGGACGACTCACTTCAATGTCCTGTTACCTCTAACGTTTTCTCTGATAATTGCGTGGGGTTTAAAGCTTTTTTTGATAAGCTTACGAGTAGTGAGTGTGGGCCTGGCGGCGGCGGAATTGGCGGCGGCGGCGGTGGCGGCCAAGGAGAGGGAACACCATTCGGTGGCAAAGTGGAGAGTGTTGACTACACAGTGTGTACATGTTCCCCGGGTAGTAAAATTATTAAGGTTGGTGAGCCGAACAGCGCGGAGCTCATGATAAACACCGCTACCAAAGTATACGCAGAATATAATACGGACAGCACAGGCCAATGGGTCATAGGGTTATATCAAAAAGGGGGAACGTGTTCATACGGTGATGAGTGCGAAGAAACGTACACACCCAGCGAGGGGACCGCTACCAGTATTGGGACCTCACAGAATTAAAAAAGATTAATGAAAGGAAAAAAGACATTCCGCTCAAATGGAACGTCTTTTTTCTTTACGGAGTAGCCTCCCCATCCGCAAGAGAAAATATTACTTGCTCACCTTTTGTAATGCCGTGTTTTTTTATAAAACCCGCGGGCACTTCAAGCACGTAACGAACCGGTAGCGCGGGACTAAAGGTGTTGGGGAACGATCCCGGGCTGACTTCTTCGGTGATGTCCGCAACATGAAAAGATTCGTCGATCCAAATGATGTCTATAGAGAAGCGCATCTCCTTCATCCAAAAAGGATACACGCCCGGTCTCTCAAAGATAAACAACATGCCGTTTTCTTCTCCGAGCGTCTTTTTCCCCGAAAGTCCTCGGGTTCGTTCTTCAGGCGTGTCAACAACTTCCACGAGAACCTCCGTTTCACCAACCATAACAAACGGATGTGCTGACACCTGTTCCGAGACTTCCTCTCCGCTTTCGCGCGCGACAAAAAACAGGGAAACAAAAATAACGGATCCCAACAAAAACGGCAAGAGATAGTGTTTTAAAGATGTTTGCCAAGACATAGCCAATTTTCTACGGTACAATTTTCCGCGCGTGCTTTTTGTGATATGTCGCACGTTTCAAAAACTTTTGCCGCGCACCCGAGATTGCTTCTCAATAACTTTCGCTTATGCGCGAAACCTTTTCGCGCGATAGCAAAAAACTTTTTTTGTTCCGCATCGGAACGAAAGGGAGAGGCGATCTGTTCCACCGAGACAATGGCGGAATCCACCCGCGGCGCCGGAGAAAAATATCGAGCAGGTACGCTCTTCACATAACGCGGGACCCCGTACACTTTCACGCTGACGGAAAGGAGACTCTCCTTTTTGTCTTTCGCGATGCGCGCCGCGACTTCTTTTTGAATGAGCAAAACCATGTGCGATGGCCGTACAGGGGACTCCAAGAATAACTTGAATAACTGCCCGGTGATGTAGTAAGGGATGTTGGCAACAACTTTATACTTTCCGCTTTGTAGGCCGTGAAGGGCATGGTCAAAAGATAAAATATCCGCGTGGACGAGTATCAATTTCCCGTTCGCGATTTCCCGAGAGAATTTTTCTTTAAGAAAAGAAATGAGGCGATTGTCTTTTTCAACCGCGATCACGCGCGCCGCCTTTTCAAGGAGCGCTTCGGTCAACACACCCTTCCCCGGACCAACCTCAAGAACGGTGTCGGTTGCGGAAATTCCCGCGGTGGAAACGATCAAAGACACAACGTGTTTTGATTTTAAGAAATGTTGTCCGAGTGATTTTTTTGCTCGCATGTTAGTTATAAGAAATTGTGGGTACCGCGATCTGTTCATCTTCAATCAACTCGGCATCAATGTCTATGATGAATTCCGACGGCGCGTTGACTTGCTTCATGCCGAAGATCGTCCGCACGGAGGCGTACGTCAAGTAGCATTTTTTTTCAGCCCGCGTGAGAGCGACGTAAAAAAGACGTCGCTCTTCCTCCGCGCGGTCTTCCCCGTCACCGGCATTCCCGAATCCTCCGTGCGGAAAGAGATCCTGTTCAAGACCTGTGATGAACACATACGGAAACTCAAGTCCTTTTGACGCGTGCACGGTCATGAGGCGCACGGCGTCCTCTTCTTTTTTTGTGTTCGCGACAAGCGAGTCCTGATCGGACGCCAGAGCCGCGTCCTCCAAAAGTTTACTGACGCCTTCTTCCGGTTCCAAAACATCGTATTTGGTCGCAAGGGTCACGAGCTCTCTGATGTTTTCCAAACGCTCTTTGTCATCTTCGGTTCCCTTCTTCAGCATGGTTTCAATGCCGGAGCGACCCATAATGAACTTCACCGTCTCTGATGTTTTTTTGTTGAGCGCGTACTCTTTGATCTCTCCCAACATCGCTCTAAATTCTGAAACTTTTTTCCGCGCGCCTTCCGGGAGTTTTTCTTCCTCTCCCGAGAACATTTTGAGAAGGGTCACTTTGCCGATGCCGCGCGGAGGAACATTGATGATCCGCTTGATGTTCGCGTAACTTTCCTGATTGAGCGCACAGCGCAAGAACGAGAGCACGTCCTTCACTTCTTTGCGTTCAAAGAATTTGACACCAAGCACTTGATAAGGAATCTGGTGAGAGAGAAATGCTTCCTCCAGTACGCGCGATTGGAAATTGGCGCGATAGAGAACAGCGATATCTTTGGGAGAAACATCCCCGCCAATAAGTTCGGCCGCTTTGCTCGCGACAAAAAACGCTTCGTCGTTCTCATCGTACGCGCTGTAAAGTCCGATCTTTTCCCCGCCTTCTTTTTTTGTGAACAAGTTTTTTTCCTTGCGTACTTTATTTTTTTTGATGATGTCGTTTGCCGCCGTGAGAATGTTTGCCGTTGAACGATAGTTTTCTTCCAAGAGCACCACCTTTGCCTCCGGATAATCTTTTTCAAAATTCAAGATATTGCGAAAGTCCGCTCCCCGCCACGAGTAGATGGAATTATGGACCGGTATCCGCTCGGCGATATAATTATGCGTATGCGCAACATCCAGATCGTAAACGGCGCCCCGGTATGGCTTTTTCTCTACGTGCATAATGGTATCGTTCACAAGGCAGTCGTTTTGCCGGTATGCGATAGACATGGTGGGAAGCATGTTTGCCGCTGGTTGGAAAAATAGACGCTTGTTTTTTGTAATGGCGGCGGTTCGTGTAATTGAAAGGGATGGGTCGAGCTTTTCAATACTTCGCGCAAGGCGCTCAAGTTCGCCATAATCAAGCCGCGTTATCTCAAGCCGCCAATCATTTCGTTTCCCTTTGCGCGGCGTAAATCCCTCGCGAATCAATTTTTGTTTCAAGGCGCGACTTGTCGTGTTGATGCAAAGACGGCTCATTCCCCATGGATTTTTGCCACTCTTCCTCCCGTCATCGCAGAGCGTCAAGCGTATTTTGACACGACGACGCTCGGTGTTTACCAAGGTAGTGCCTTGCGGAGCATAATGCGGATAATCAAACACAAGACCGGTGTCGCGGAACAAGTTTTCCACCCGCTCTTTTGTGGGGATTGACGCAAAGAGGTCACTTATTTCACGCTCGCTCATATCCATACCTCGTCCGCCCGCGTAAAACACAGTTGTGGGGATACCGTAGGTGAATGCAAACCACTGTTCCCAATATTGCGCTTTCGCCCGCGTCGGCGACACTTTCAATATCCAGATGCGATCGGCATGTTCTTGATTAGAGCGCGTACGCAACCCGTTCTCTTTTTTGTTTTTATTAAAACTGCGAATGCTTTGTACGACACCGATACGGCATCCCTTATCTCTTCGGTACATAAGATACGTATAATACACTCCCCGTGTTGCAGCCAGATCGGCAAATACCATGTGGCCCGGGGTAAGGGAAAGCCGCGCTCCCTTTTTGGTGCGGATAGAGATGAGGTCGCCGTTGTAGAATCGTTTATGCACCTTTTGTATTGGCTGTACGCAGAGTGCGCCATGTCCCGCAGCGCTCTGCACCATATCCCCTTTTCGCATCTTCTCAATCGGTTTTAACCCCGCCGCCGTCGCGATTTGTGTTGCCCCCGGGAGGCATTGATCCATATCGCCGACCACGCAGATGTTTTTCCTCTCGCCCGCCAGAAGTTTTGAAAACCTGTATTGCGAAACGTTCGTGTCCTGGTATTCATCAATGTGAATGTATTGCCAAAGATTTTGGTAGCGAGTGCGCACCTCCTCGTTGTGTTCAAGAAAAAGAACCGCTCTTAAAATGAGATCATCAAAATCAAGACTCCCGTTTTTCGCGAGCAGTTTTTCATACGCAAGCCACACGGAAGATAAAATTCGCGGAAAGTATTCATTGCCGATTCCCAGGGCGTAGCGCTCCGCCGTCACTAAGTCCGCCTTCTGTCTGGAGATGACATTTTTGAGACGTTTCGGCTCAAACTGCTTGGGGTCAAGAGAAAGGGACACGATGGCCTCTTTCATGAGCGCGAGCGCGTCTCCTTCATCGGCGATGGTGAAGTGTTTCGGGATGCCAAGCGCCAAGCTGTTCTCTCGCACGATATGAACCCCGAGTGCGTGGAAGGTGCTCACAAAGGGTCGCTCGGAAAACGTAAGGGGCAGGTTTAATCCCGCGTCGCTTTGTATGAGCTTTATGATGCGGTCGCGCATTTCTTTTGCCGCCTTGTTGGTAAAGGTTATGGCGAGGATATTTCGGGGCGCTACGCCCGTTTTGATCAGGTTGAGGATCCGGTGCGTGATCGCTTTGGTTTTCCCCGCGCCCGCACCGGCGACAATGAGAAGAGGGCCTTCTTTATGGAGAACGGTTTCTTTCTGGGCGTCATTGAGCCCTGCGAGATGATCAGTCATTCGTTCAATAATAGCAATATTTTACAGATGTTAAAAGAAAAACCGCTATTTTTGAGATATCCACAGGACCGGGCGCTTCCCTTTTTTTGGTGTTTTTCTTTGAATTCTTGCGAAATAACACGAAATGTAAGATCAGTACAGTAAAAACCCTTTATTTTAAGCCATATATCAAACTTTGGTTATCCACATTATGTCTTGCGAATGACACACTAAGCCAGGTATAATTGTGAGTAACGGATAGAAACGACAGAACGATCTTTTGACTTACCCTACTTAACAAACCTACCCAAAACGGCCTTGTTAAGCCACAAGTAAGCCGCGCCTGTACGGCACAAGAGTGATCCCCCTAAAAATAGGCTTATTTTACCTCAACAACAAGACCCTGGCTTAATTCGTGATTCCCGTGGCCAGGCGACAATACACTCTCCATTCATTAAGCTTATTCTAAAAAAGCCTTTTTTTGGTGTGTCCGTCGCCCTCTTTACACTAGTAGCCCCGTTGAGCGTAAACGCGGGTTTATTATCTTTTGTCGGCAGTATTTTTGAAAAGGATACCCAAGAGATGGTAGAGAACAAAGAAATGAACTCACAAAACATGACCTTGCTCTACGCCGCTGTGAATTTTGACCCTAATCCTGCAAAAGGAGGAGGCGACATTACTATCATAGGTGGCACTGCCCTTCTGCCTGATGCCGGTCCTTCGGGAACGTTGGCGGACATTGAGGACAGCCCCACAACCTCCGACCAGATCAGTGTATATGTGGTGCGCGAAGGAGACTCGCTTTCTCAGATCGCAAAAATGTTTGGCGTGACCACCAACACTATTATCTGGGCAAACGACATCAAACGAGGCGGATTGGTCCAGGAAGGCCAAACTCTCATCATTCTTCCCATATCCGGCATACGGCACAGCGTGGCGAAAGGGGATACGCTCAAGAGTATCGTGAAAAAATACAAAGGCGACATGAACGAAGTGTTGGGGTTCAACGATCTTACGGAGAATGCGGCACTTGCGGTTGGCGATGTGGTGGTGATCCCCGATGGTGAGATTGAAGCACCGAAAACGCCTACTGTAACAAAAACCATTGCGCGCGGTACGAACGCTCCCTCGTACAGCGGATACTACCTTCGCCCTGTTGTCGGCGGCACAAAAACGCAAGGACTGCACGGATACAACGGTGTTGACCTTGCCGCACCGGCCGGTACGCCCATTCTCGCTTCGGCTACGGGTGACGTGATCATCAGCCGTAGCGGAGGATGGAACGGAGGGTATGGAACGTACATCGTCATCAGTCATTCCAACGGAACGCAAACATTGTACTCGCATAACAGCAAGAATATCGTGAGCGAGGGGTCGCACGTGGTACAGGGACAGATCATCGGCTATGTCGGATCAACCGGAAAATCAACAGGAACACACGTGCACTTTGAGGTTCGCGGCGCAAAAAACCCCTTTTAAATACAAAGAGACCTAGATAGCACCCGAGTGCAAAAACCCGCCTTCCAAAGAAGAGCGGGTTTTTGTTTTACTTACTGCTTGACTCAACTATGCATGCGAGGCCGGTACTGGAGCGCTTCCATGAGATGACCTTCGGTGATTTCTTCGGCACCCGCGAGGTCGGCAATGGTACGTGCCACCTTAATGACTTTGTGATAGGCGCGTGCGGAGAGTCCCATCTGATCCGAAGATTGGTTCAACATTTGTTTCACGTCCTCTCCCAGAAAAATGAACTCCGTAATCTCGCGCGCGCCCATTTCGCTATTGGTGGTGATGTTGCGTGCCGTCCTCTGGAACCGTTTGCGTTGTATCGCCCGGGCGCGAGAAACACGTTCTCTGATATGAGCGCTTGATTCGGCACCCTCCGATTTTTCCGAGAGTTTCCGATGATCAACCGATCCGACAGAAAGCCAGATATCAATTCTGTCCATAATGGGACCCGAGAGTTTTCTTTGATATTTCAATAAATGCGACGGCGTGCAGGTGCAGGTTTTTTCCGTGCCATAATTGCCGCACGGGCAGGGGTTCATCGCGGCAACGAGGATAAAGTTTGCGGGAAATTGCGCGGACCCTTTCACGCGTGAAATGTTAACGATCTTGTCTTCCAGCGGCTGGCGCAAGGATTCCAGGACGCGCTTTTCAAACTCGGGGAATTCATCCAGGAAAAGCACCCCCCGATGCGCGAGAGTGATCTCTCCCGGTTTGGGAATACTGCCTCCTCCCACGATTGAAGTATATGATGCCGTGTGATGCGGAGAACGGAATGGCGAGTCAGTCATCAAATGTCCCTCCAGTGTCCCCGCGACAGAGTGAATGCCGGTTACCTCAAGCGCTTCATTGAAAGAGAGCTCGGGGAGAATTTCCGCAAACGCCCTGGCAAGCATCGTTTTCCCGGTGCCGGGCGGCCCGTACATTGCCACGTTGTGTCCTCCTCCTGCCGCAAGCAAGAGTCCGCGCTTCGCGCTCTCCTGCCCCCTCACGTCAGAAAAATCAACCGAGGATATCGGAGCAACACGGGAGGGAGCTATAGCTCTTTGCTCCGGTTGCAGTTTCGGAGATTCTTGAGGCGCCCCTTTTTCATGTTTTTCATGCAGGTGTTCCACGAGTTCCTTGAGTGTTTTTATGCCGAAGACGGAAATGCCTTCAATCAGCGCCCCTTCGGCGGCGTTTTCCTTGGGAAGATAGATCTCTTTGAATCCTTGTTTCTTTGCTTCTTGCGTCAGAACAAGGACGCCTTTAATGGGACGCACGGCGCCGTCCAAAGAAAGTTCCCCCAGAAACAATTTTCCCGTCGGATCAAACGAAATATCGTTGACCGCGAGAAGATACGCGATCGCCATGGGCAGATCAAAACTAGGCCCTTCTTTTTTCAGATCAGCGGGAGCAAGCGAGATAACCACCTTTTGGTTTTGGTTCTTGGGCGATGTAAATCCTGAATTTTTAATTGCGGCCGAGATGCGGTCGCGGGATTCCTCCACCGCTTTGTCGGGGAGACCCACAACGGCGAACGCATAAAGCGTTTTTTTAGTAACGTCAACTTCCACATCTATCACACGAGCGCGAAGCCCTGTTGTCTGTACCGAGAATACTTTTGAGAAATACCGCATATATATTTTTCATTATAACAAGCGAGGATCGCCGCGAAAGTTTCTGAACTTTCAGGGCGTCCGAGCACCGTTATAATATCAGGTTTAACACCTGTTATTATAGCAATAATGTAACAAAAAAAACCACCAAGCAGTGGTTGTTTTTTAAACATAAGAAAATTTTCTATTCTTTTCTATCCTTCAAGATGCGCTTTGCAGGTTTTTGCCGCGGGGTTTGCCTCCAATCGGTCTTCTTCAATCATCTCTCCACCAACCTCGCATACACCATACGTGTTGTTCTCAATCCTTTGGAGCGCCGCATTGATGTTTTGGAGATGATTTTCAAGCTCTACTTCTACCGCCGCGCGCCCTTCGTACTCTTCTACGGCATCTGCCGCTTCACTTTTGTCTGCGCGCATCGTGTCTCTGTTTTCCGGCGTGGCTTCCCAATCCGCTGCATTGCTCGGATTAACACGCCCCAGAGTACCCAACTCCTTCAAGAGGCGCTCTTTTTCTTTCTGCAGAAGTGTTTTGAAATGTTGTGTATCAATCGCCATATGGGTCACATAAAGGGTAGAAGAAAAGTATACCCTTTGTTTCAACGTCGTTCGGACGGTGTGTAAAATAAGAATTTTCCACACCGTCCTCGCTTGTTGAAATGATAGCATTTGCGTTTCCAAAAAGCAAAAAACAAAACTCTCTTACTGCGCACCTTCTTTTGGTCTGCTCAGCCGTGCGATGACCTCGTCGAGCGTGTCGGGACTCGTACTCACAACGATCGTGTTGTTGTCATAGAAAGAGTACAAAAGCACGATCTCGCCCGTTTCGTTATAGAGGACACGCAAGTCCTTGTTCTTCAGTACGAAATCCTGGAAGTTCTTGCCATATACATCCTTTCCTTCAGATGATGCGAATAATGGTAAGAGCTCTCTCCCCATGAATTCTTCCCACTTAAGCATTCCCGCGAACGCGTTCTCAAAAAAATTTGTCTTTAGTATAAGGAACGCCTCATTGCCGTTGAATGCGTGGACGCCAAGCATGAACTGCGGCTCAAGGGAGCGCGACAGCGCGTTTGGCATTTTACTTTCAAGCGCGCGGAAGAACCTTTCCGTACTGACGAGCCGCAGAGTGTTGGTTGGGGAGAGCGGCGCGGAGGGGTCAACACGTTCGGCAAAATAGATATTCAGAACAGAATCAAGGCGAAGATTTGAGGCGTTTATTTCTTTGTTCACCTCGCTTATTACTCTGTCCCGAGAGAAACCGGTGATGTCTATCCCCTTTTTCGCTTCCGCGAAGACGAGCGCAGGAACTTCGGTTTTCTCTGTCGGACTTTCAACACTTTTATTGTTACTCAAAAAATAAAATCCGCCGCCGCCGATAAGTACAATGCTCAAGACTATGAAGAATGCACTGGTCAAGATCACCGGAAGGTTTTTCTTTGAGGTCGGGGAAAGTTCTTCCGCATTCTTCTCCTTGCGCTTATGTTCCGCGAGCACCATCTGAATAACCGACGTTTTCTGTTTTTTGAGCGCCTCCGCGACATCGCTTTGATAGGTGCGGATCGTTTTGACGCTATCGCCTTCCTGCTCCCCTCCTTCGGGGGGCGCAATCGGGGTGATTCGAGAAGTTTTTGGGAGAATTGTTATTGGCCACGCGAGAGCTTCACGCTCCTGCTCAAGGATACGCGCCGCGAACAACGGATCCCTGACTGCGGTTTGCGGCCGTTCTCCGTGTGTATCAAGCAAAATATCTTCTCTGTGAGGGATTCCCGGTACCGGTGGCAGTGGTGGTACTTCTACCTTTGTGCCACTACTCCTTACTTCCCCCAAAATTTCCATACTCACCGCTCCAGCCGGGAGAGCGCCTTC
>JBBTVG010000017.1:16579-19773 GCA_038063375.1 Patescibacteria group bacterium | reverse complement strand
GCGCCTTCATTCACAGGCCCGAACCGAGGAGCTAATATAGGTTCAATACCGCGTGGTTTGCCGCGCGTTTGAGCGAGCGAAGCGAGCTCCTTAAATTCCTCGGGGCTCTGCCCCGAGGAATCTTTATTTACCGCTTTAAACAGATCGGATATTTTATGAAAATCCGCTTTCGGTTCCGCAGGATAATTTTCGGAAGAACTCACTTCCCCTTTTTGTTCTTCCTCTTGTTTTTCTTCGCTACCCATTTAAGAACAGTATATCATTATGCCCGACGTTTTTTAAATGGAGATTTGTGCTAACACGAACTATATGCTACAGTGCATGTGGTTTTTTTATTGTTCTTTAATCGGCACATAGTGCCTAGAACTCAAAGGGAGAAAGCGGTATGAATGACAAGCTTGATGGTCACATGGAAATAGAGGAGGGAGCATTTTGCCCAATTCCAACTCCACTTATCGGAAGACGAGAGCATGAGGGCAGACCCTGCACAGACCTCTACGTCTCCGGTGATCCAAAGGAGATTTCGCAAGAAGACACAAGGGGTTAATATCCCGTTCATCCGCCCACCCAAAAACCCCGCATCACGATGCGGGGTTTTTTCTATTACGCAGTGGGTCTATCCATTTCTTTTTATCCTGTGCGGTCTTGGCTGGCGGTAACCGATCAAAAATTTTCTCGGGTCGCTATCAAGGTCTATAAAATCATCCACCGCTTCGCGCAACTTGCCTGACGAGGATTTGCCGAATGCGATCGCTTCCACTTGGGTTCCGGCGCTGAATTTCAAATATTCAACGAGAGGCACGAAGTCGCCATCTCCTGAAATAATGATAGCCGCATCAATCCTCGGTGCCAAGCGAATGGCGTCAACGGCGATTCCCACATCCCAGTCCGCTTTCTTTGCTCCGCCGTAAAATATCTGCAGGTCTTTTGTCTTGGTTTCAATGCCAAGTTTTTCAAGCGCTTCAAAAAACCCCTTCTCCTCGCCCTTCTCGGTAGTGATGACGTAGGCGATAGCGCGAACAAGCTGTCTTCCTCCCACCGCTTCTCTCAGGACGGAGTCAAAATTTACCCGCGATTGATAGAGGTTCTTCGCGCTGTGATAGAGATTTTGCGTGTCAATAAATACGCCAACACGCTGTTGTTTATGTTTAATAACTGACATAAAGGTATTTCTTATTAAAAATCAAACGCTCCGGGGAGCGGAGCGTTTGAAAACTGGTAACTACTTTGCTTTTAATCCCAACTCTTTCACGATCTTGTTGTACCGTTTCTCGTCCTTCTTCTGGAGGTACTTCAAGTGAGATCGCCTGTCGGCAACCATCTGGAGCAATCCCCTGCGTGAGTGATTGTCTTTGTTGTGCTTCTTGAGATGAGAAGCCAGTTCATCAATACTTTTGGATAAAAGACCGATCTGCACTTCCGCAGAACCGGTATCCTTGTCGTGGACCCGGCTCTTTTTGATGATATTCTCTTTTTTCTTCTTCGTAAGCATTGGTAGTAACGATAGCACAAAACCCTTTATCCTGCAAGCCCCTACTCTCCCTGCCTGCTCCCTGGCGTGTTTCGCATATTTTCCGACTCTTGGGGTTAATGGTATACCTTGAGTTACGAAATAGACCCATAGCGAGGATTTTGCAGGCGTCCTAGTTCGCTTTCAGCCGATATTTTTCGTAGCTGGGCTACCAAAATTGAGGATGAAAGATGAAATAGGGCGTCTGCGGAATACGCAGTAGGAGCTATTTTGTAATTCAAGGTATAATAAAAACAATGAAATCAAGCGACATCGCACAATTAAGAAAGGAATTTTTGGAATATCTTGAGATAGAGCGGGGGCGCAGTTTGAAAACCGTTGAGAATTACGATCGCTACCTCAAGCGCTTTCTTTTATTTTCCGGAATCACTAAGCCCGGAGAGATTACCGATGAATTGGTGCGAAAATTTCGCTTGTGGCTCAACAGACAGCACGGCGGCAGTGAAACGGAAACGCTCAAGAAAAAAACACAGAACTATTATTTGATAGCCTTGCGAGTGTTTCTGAAATATCTCGCAAAACGGGGCATCGCCTCGCTTGTGCCGGAAAGAATAGAATTGGCGGCTGTTGCGGATCGGAGCCTTGATCTCATTTCCGGCGAAGAACTGGAGCGTATCATGCAAGCGCCCGAAGGGGACGACGTGAAAAGTCTGCGCGACCGTGCAATCGTGGAACTTTTGTTTTCTACGGGGCTTCGCGTATCTGAACTATGCGGACTTCCCCGCGATCTTGATCTGTCCAAAGATGAATTTTCGGTGCGGGGGAAGCGAGAAAAGATACGCGTGGTGTTTCTCTCTCCTTCCGCGCGCGGAGCGGTGAAAAAGTATTTGGATAAGCGGAGCGATATGGACGATGCGCTCTTTGTCCAGCTTGGGCGCGGAGCACAGAAAGCCCCTTCCATGCGTCTCTCGCCGCGCTCCGTGGAACGGATCGTGAAATACTATGCGATCAAGGCCGGTATTTCTAAAAAGGTGACTCCTCACGTCATTCGCCACAGCTTTGCTACCGATCTCTTACAAAACGGCGCCGATATCAGGAGCGTGCAGATAATGCTTGGGCATTCCAGTATCCAAACAACGCAAGTGTACACCCACGTGACCGATGTACACCTACGAGAGATACACAGTAAATACCACGGAAAGAAAAGGAAACAATAAAGTAAGTGAGGCCTGCCCCGTAGGAAGCTCGGCTTTCCTTCGGGGTGCACAAGGCGTTTCATGGTAAACGCAGAAAATAACTGTATTGAAGTCAGACCGCAATCTGTAGAAGTTTGACTTCTACTACAGAAGGCCAAAAGAAAAAGGCGCGCCGGGGCGCACCTTACTTTTTTACAGGTACTTTTCTTGTTTCCTTTTTGCGCGTAACTTCTTTAACTGATATTGCCGGCGAAAGAGGAATAAGTACGGATTCCAAGAACGCTTTACGTGCTCCTTCGGTGATATGCTTGTGCGCCACCATTCTCTGAAGAGTACCTCGTACGGCAGCGGCCATTTCGGGGTACTCTTTAAACAGTATGCGAAAAACAGGGACGATAATATGATATCTCTGCCTGATACCGAGCTTTGCCATGATGCACCTCCAAAGGAGTAAATCTTTTCGTATTATCGCAGGTATGCAGAAAGAGTCAATAATCCAAAAGAAAACGCGCGAGTATTCGCGCGTT
>JBBTVG010000017.1:11895-16479 GCA_038063375.1 Patescibacteria group bacterium | reverse complement strand
TCCTTTTCGGTTGTGCGTGATAATAAGAACCAAACTCTCCACAGCATACATCAGGTGAAACAAAAATCAACTTTCCGGAATGAACAGGGTTCTGTGCTGTGATATAATCGCTCCATGACACGCATCATTTCTTGGAACGTGAATGGCCTGCGAGCAGTCCACCGCAAAGACGGTTTTTTGGATTTTGTCAAAAAAGAGCATCCGGACATACTGTGTTTGCAGGAAACCAAAGCATCCGAAGACCAGTTGCCTGACGAACTGCGACTCATTGTCGGCTACCACGCGTATTTCGCGTCTTCAAAAGTCAGAAAAGGATACAGCGGTGTCGCGATCTATACCAAGGAGAAACCGGCGAAGATAGAATATGGTCTGGGGATCAAAAAGTTTGACGACGAGGGGCGTACGCTGGTCGCGCATTTCAAGGATTTTATATTACTGAACGTCTATTTCCCCAACGGTGGTGGAGGACCTGACCGACTTAAGTACAAACTGGAATTTTATGATGCATTCCTGGCATATATAGAGAAACTGCGAAAGAAAGGAAAGAAAATTATTTTTTGCGGTGATGTGAATACCGCGCATGAAGCGATTGATCTTGCGCGCCCGAAAGAAAACGAAAAAAACACCGGATTCTTACCCGAAGAGCGTGCGTGGATAGACGAGGTTGTGTATCACGGCTATAGAGACGTGTTTCGGCACTTCTACCCCAATAAAAAAGAGGTCTATACGTATTGGGACATGAAAACACGCGCCCGTGACCGCAATGTCGGCTGGCGGATAGACTATTTCTTTGTTTCAAATGAGCTCTTGCCGAAGATAACAGCAACAAAAATTCTGAGCGAAGTATACGGCTCCGACCACTGCCCTGTGACGATGGAGATAAGATAGTGTCCGAGTGTAGTGCGCGGGGAAACTTGCTCAGATGCCACTTCTGTGTATAATAGTGAGCAGAATAATTGGAATGCTAGGCGGTGGTTGTGGCGGGTCTTTACAAGAAAGACAAATCTAGTTTCCTTGGCCTGAATGCTTTACGAAGCTCTGTTCATGATTTTTTTTGAACATGACCACTCTCGCCAAGTAGAGACTACCGAGGTTTGTCTCCCCATTACAGACCGCCGCCTAGCAGGAATGAGTACATGAACAAGAACCACAAGACCCCGCAAACGCGAGGTCTTTTTTTGTGTTCCTCTTTTTCTCTTGTTCGCTACTTCACCCAATGTCGCTTGCGGATTAGGGCAAGCTCTTTTCCTTCCTCTTCGTCCTTCTTTTCTTTCCCCGCCTTCCCGAGTTTTTCCAATTCTTTTTCAGGGAGTTTCGCAAGTTCCTGCGCGCGTTTCTCCAGATATTTTTTAGTGTTCTGTTTTGGGTCATCTAAGACTTCCTCCAAAAGCGCATGCAAGATGAAGCCCACCTTCGGTCCCGGGGTTACTTTTGCAATTTCCATGATATGCGCGCCGTCAATTTTAAGCATTCCCACAGATACGGGTGCCCGCATAGCTTCTTCAACCATTGACTCATACTTGCGCAAACGATACGGCGTTTCTTTTGGTCGCCCCATGCCGATACGGTCGCAGGCGCGCACTTTCATCAGATCCCACACATTTTCTGGACCAACATTGCGAACGATCCTGCGTACCGCGGAGAGGGTGATCTTCTCAATGTCCGTAAAGAATAGATGATGGCGTACCAGTTTGGACACTACATCAATCTCCGCATTGGAGTACTTGAGTCGGGTGAGGATTTTTTTGGCGACACGCCCACCCACTACGTCATGGCCATAGAATGTCCAGTCATCTTTTTCTTTTGACCACCGCCTCGTTTCGGGTTTTGATACATCGTGCAAGAGTGCCGCGATGCGAATATGAAGCGGCCAATCTCTGTCGGCGGCGTGCTGAAGCGCGCGCAGGTTGTGCTCCCACACATCATAGATGTGGTCACCATTCTGCTCCACACCGATCCCCTCCTCAGTCTCCGGAAGAATATACTTGAGCACCCCTAACTCGTGAGCAAGAGTGATGCCGCTCATCGGGTGTTGTGACATAAGGATTTTTGAGAACTCATCCCGGACCCGTTCACGAGAGATTTTCTCCAGATTGGCGGCGTTTTTCTTGATCGCTTCTTCCGTATAGGTGTTAATCGTGAAACCAAGTTCCGTGGCAAAGCGTATTGCCCGCAAGATACGGAGATAATCTTCAGAGAAACGCTCTTCCGGCTCCCCTACGGTGCGGATAATTTTGTCCGTTATATCAGCAAGACCGTTATAAAGGTCAACCATCTGTCCGTTAGATGGATCATATGCAATGGCATTTACCGTGAAGTCTCTTCGTCGCAAATCGTCTTCCAGTGTAGCGTTGAAGTGAATTTCGGCCGGTCTTCGTCCATCAGTGTATTTACCTTCAATGCGATACGGCGTTACCTCAATAACCTTGAGCGTTTTGTCCTCCGTGTCTTCGTTGACCACTCCAACAGTGCCATAGTCGTTTTCGTAGAATGATTTCTCAAAGAGTCCTTGAATCTTTTCCGGTGTTGCGTTGGTGGTGATGTCCCAATCCTTCGGTTTTTTGTTTCGCAAGAGGTCGCGCACACAACCGCCTATCAAATAGGCCTCAAAACCCGCCTCCCGCAACGTGTCTGTTACACGGGAAACCTCTTTGGGAACAGTAAACATTTTTGACATGATAGGTATATTCTACTGCATTCTTTGATATTTTCCCAATTCTTCTGTATGATTGCTTATGTGTTGCGCCCGTAGCTCAATGGATAGAGTACTTGGCTTCGGACCAAGGGGTTGTGGGTTCGAGTCCTGCCGGGCGCACAATGAGCAAAGCGAAGCAGTGCGCCCGGCGCCTAGCCTCGCGGTAGCGAGGCGTATAGGCGGGACTCGAAGCCCGATTGATCCCGTTTTAGACGGGACAATTGGGGTACTGAATCTGTAAGATTCGAGTCCTGCCGGGCGCACTAGGAGAAGCGCAGGGAAGTACCTTTACGTACTTCCCTGCGTGGATTATTGTCTAGCGAGCGAGGGAAATGAAAAACTCTTATTTTTCATTTCCGAGCGAGCGCCGACAACAAAGGGTGCAAAACTTGCCATGCGGTTTAATACCCTTTATAATTGTTTATGTTTTGTATTGCGGATATCGTTTAGTGGTAGGACACGACCTTGCCATGGTTGAAACGGGGGTTCGATTCCCCCTATCCGCACAGATTGAGCGTAGCGAAAGCTGTGCGGATAGGGGCGCATCTTTTGCGAAGCAAAAGGAGCAAGAATCGAAGCCCGATTGAGGTATTTTGGAGTACGAAGTGCGAACAAAATATCCAATCGGGGTACTGTTTCTGTAAGAAACGATTCCCCCTATCCGCACATGAATAAAAAGGTTCCCATGAGAACTTCTTTATTTTTAGAATTTAGAATAAGGAACGAGTTACAAAGAGATGATCTATTGAGCATGTTTTCTTGTTACGAAACAGAACATCTTTTTGAGGGAGATGGAATGTCAGAAAGGACATGTATTGTCCTTTATAACCATAAAACAATAAATTTATAAAAAGGAAAGCTTTTTGGTCCAATAATAAGGCGAAAATAGTGGGAAACTGTGGATAAGTCGGTGTATATGTGTATAAGAGACGTCTTTTATCTTGCTAAAAAATGACAAAAAGACAATACATTTGTCTTAATAATATGGCTTTAAATAAGGATTATATGCGAATAGTGACCTTTTTTAATGAGTTTTTTAGTTGGGTTTGCAAAAACGTTTCACGTGAAACTAAGTAAAAGAAATATCATCGGTTACACGTGGAACAGTTACTCATGAAAAGCCTATTCTCAAGAGATGTTGGAAAAGTTCTTATCCATTACCGTTAGTGTTTTGTTTCATGAATAACAGCGTAAAAAAACACAGACAGTATGTTGGTAAACTAGGAGAGGATGTTGCATCTTTGTTCCTCATGAAACAGCAATTTGACGTCATAGACAGGAATTATCTTAAAAAGTGGGGAGAGATCGATATCGTTGCAAAAAAGGGTGGCGTATTGCGGTTTGTTGAGGTAAAAACGGTTTCCCGTGAAAACATACGAAACGTTTCACAAGAAACACTGAACAGTGATAGACCAGAAGAAAACGTTCATCCGTGGAAAATCAAGAGACTTTACCGCACCATACAGAGTTATTTGGCTGAAAAGAACGTTTCAGGTGAAACGCTCTGGCAAATAGACATCGTGGCTGTATTTCTGGACGTGAAAAACAAGGAAGCAAAGATACGGTTTACGGAAAATATAGTTTTATAGAATGAAAGGGAACCGACATCATAAAGGACATTTTAAATAATGTCCTTTATGAACAAAAAAGGTTGTAATTATTGCTCAAAATGGTAAGATGTTTTACATTCTGGTAACCTAACGGGATGCGGAATAAAAAACAGGACGTGCGAGTAAACATGGTAGCACGGCTGACATGTTAGCCAGAGTCTTGTTTTTAGTTTAAAGAGTGTAAGAGGAAAGGAGGAAATTAAAGACGGGACGTGGTGTAACGGCTAACATCCCTGCTTTGGGAGCAGGTGACTCCGGGTTCGAATCCCGGCGTCCCGA
>JBBTVG010000017.1:7968-11795 GCA_038063375.1 Patescibacteria group bacterium | reverse complement strand
TCCCGGCGTCCCGAATGAAGTGAGGGCGAGTAAAGCAACTGCTTGCTTTACGCCCGGGATTCGAAGACCTTGAGCATATGCAGGTTATTGGGACGATGTCGGGCGAAATGCAAAATGGCTTGAATGAAGGTGTGGAATGTGGGAGGATGTTCTTATGGAAGGACCACCGTAGAAAGAACAAATAATGCAAAAACAGGAAAATAATTACGCGTTCATTGATAGTCAAAACGTGTATAAAGGGACAAAAAAAGATTTGGGCTGGGTAATAGACTGGACCCGTTTTCGTGTGTACTTAAAACACAAATATGATGTTACCAGCGCGTATCTATTTATCGGCTTTATGCCGGAACATAATGATATATATGATGAATTGCAAAAGGCAGGATTTATCCTTAAGTTCAAACCCGTGCTACCAGACGGAAACAGCGGTGTTAAGGGGAATGTTGACGCAGACTTAGTTTTGCAAGCAATGATTGACTATCCAGCCTATGATCGAGCGGTACTTGTATCAAGCGACGGTGATTTTTATTCGCTTGCGCGCTATTTATATGACAATAAAAAACTTATCGCAGTTTTAAGTCCGCACAAAAAGAAATGCTCTACACTCTTGAGGAGGTCCGCGAGGGACAAGATGGTCTATATGGATAAGCTAGAGGAGAAGATTGCAAAAAGAAAAGGCACCGCGTAGGGACGGAACCCGTACGAAGTGCCTTTTCATAGGAATAATATCAGTATATCGACCGCTCGCCATAAGTCAATAGCCTGTACAGGGAGTTGACATTCTTGCGTCATTTGTTATACTGCTTTCATTAAAGTCCGTTACGAAACGGGCTCATTTTTTTAAATTTTTCATTCCACATCACTATGCTTGATATTAAAATATTCAATTCCGCCCTTGAACAACTTGAAGAAGAGCGCGGAATTCCAAAAGAAAAAATCCTGGAAGCGATTGAACAAGCTCTCGCAGCTGCCTACAAAAAAGACTACGGCAAGAAGGGGCAGATTATTCGTGCGTCATTTGACCAGAGCTCGGGGAAAACCGAATTCTCTCAAGTAAAGATCGTCGTTGATGACTCCACGGTGCGCATGGTTGAAGAAAGCGAGGAAGAGGACACTACTCCCAAAGAACCAAAAGAAGGTGCAGAAGGGGAAGAGGAGCAAGACCTGCGTCCGCGCTTTAATCCCGAACACCATATCCTTCTTGAGGACGCGAGAAAAATAAAGAAAGACGCGGCGCTTGACGAAGAAATCGTTTTTCCTCTGGAACCAAAGGACGATTACGGACGCATTGCGGCGCAAACCGCAAAGCAGGTTATCATCCAAAAGATCCGAGAAGCAGAGAAGGTTTCGGTTATGGGCGAATATACGGGGAAGAAAGGGGAAGTGGTAAACGGCATCGTGCAGAGAGTTGAACACGGCAACGTGTTTGTTGATCTCGGTAGGACTGTTGCCATCTTGCCGGCAGAGGAACAGATTCCCGGTGAACGATACCGCCAAGGGGGAAGGATAAAGGCATATGTGATAGACGTGACGGAATCTCCACGAGGTATCAGTATCCGCCTTTCGCGAACGCATCCGCAGCTCATCAAGAAGCTCTTTGCGGTGGAAGCTCCCGAGATCGCCAGTGGTGTGGTGGAGATCAAAAGCATTGCCCGCGAAGCAGGTGCACGGTCAAAGATCGCCGTTCTCACCAATGACGAAAAAGTTGACCCAATCGGCGCGTGTGTCGGTCAGCGCGGTATTCGTGTTTCTACCGTTACCAATGAGCTTGCGGGCGAGAAAATAGATATCATTGAGTGGTCTTCCGACCCGGGAACATTCGTGGCGGCTGCGCTTTCTCCCGCGAAGATCATTGACATCAAGGTAAACGAAGAAGAAAAGCGCGCAAAGGTAATCGTTGCCGAAGATCAACTTTCTTTGGCAATCGGGAAGGGGGGACAAAATGTCCGCTTGGCGGCGAAGCTTACCGGATGGAGGATTGATATTGAAGGAGCGGGTGGCGATGTTGTTGTGGCGGTAAACGGAGAAGAGGTAAATATTGCAAATAACACTATAGAGCAGAAAGAAACGGAACTTACAGCGGAAGGAAAGGAAACGGAGGAGGTGGAAAAAGAGATCGAAGAAAAAGAGCTTGCCGAAGAAATCGTTGAAGAAGAAACGGGCGAGGTGCGGCACGCGGAAACCGAAGACATGGAAAATATTACGCCGGAAGATGTTGAAGAAGCTATTGATAAGGAGGAGGAAAAAGAAGGAATGTCGGAAGACGCGGGGAAATAAAGGGTCTATTATAGAGCGAATCTAGTAAATAAAAATATTCTTATTATGAATCTGTGGCACGATATTTCCGCGGGCGAAAACGCTCCCGAAACCCTCAACGTTATCATTGAGATTCCGAAGGGGTCAAAAAATAAATACGAAATAGACAAAGAAACGGGGCTTATCGCGCTTGACCGGGTGGCGCACACAGCGCAAGATTTTCCTTATGACTACGGGTTTGTACCGCAGACACTCTGGGACGACAACGACGCTCTGGACGTGATAGTGCTCACCACGCACCCACTGGTTACCGGTATTTTAGCGCGTGTGCGGCCGATCGCGATCATGCACATGGTTGACTCGGGAGATTCTGACGACAAGATCATTGCCGTGCCGGTTGAGGACCCTCGCTTTAATAGCGTTTTAGACCTTGAAGACGTCAATGAACACACACTCAAAGAGATGGAACATTTTTACTCCACCTATAAAAAAATCCAGGGAAAAAAGGTGACGGTCACCGGATTTGAAGGAAAAGACGCGGCATGTAAAGCGATTGACCGTTCCCGTAAACTCTACGAAGAGAAGTACGCGACCAAAGCCGAATAAGTGGTTTCTGTGGATAACCGCCATGATACCCATCATGGCGGTTATCACGTATAATAAGAAAAGATGTAAATGGTAGCGAAATAGAGTGTTTTGCAACCGATATGTACACTTTTTAATAGAGCACTAAAACTCGTCGCGACGAGCGAAGGGCATGATGAAACCATGAATATATTTGCAGGAAATTTTGAATCGGCCAAGAAATTATTGATATTTTTATTAACGGTTGTTGCCGTGCTTGCGTTCGGTGCGAGCCGTGCGTTTGCTGAAGAAACAGGGGGTTCTTCAGCGGGGACTGCGGTCACTCATATGGAGGGAGATAGCGGGATGATGGATGGCACCGGTGTTTCATCGGAAGTGCTCAAAAAGGCACGTGAACAGAGAGAGGAAGCGCTGAAAAAAGAGATGGAAGCAAGGCGCGAAGCGCAAAAACAAATAGACGAGGGGAAGCCGGGAGAGGCGAGAAAAAAAATGCTGGAGACCTCGCGTGAGATAAAAAAAGATGCCGGAGAACGTAGGGATACAATGATGGAGGCGACAGGCACGCCGCGGCGCATTTCCGACGAGAAACGGGCGGAAGTAGCCAAAAAGATCGGTGAGAAAAGGGAAGCTCTGATCACTGCTTATGCAGAACGCATGATCAAACGATTTGAAGCGGCACTTGAGAGGATCACGAAGTTGGGCGACAGACTTGAATCAAGACTCACCAAACTTGAAGAAAATAATATAGACGTGACTCATGCAAGAGAGCTCTTGGAAGAATCAAGGAATAAAGTGGAAGAGGCAGAGGACGAGATAGCAGAAACACAGATAGAGATATATGCGGCACTGGCCGGAGAGAATCCAAAAGAAGCGTTCGGCAAGGTGAAAGAACTTCTCAAGGGGGCAAAGGAAACAACAAAAGAAGCGCATCGCGCGTTGGTTGAAGCCATTAAGGCGATCAAGGGACCTGAAAAAGCCGACGACAG
>JBBTVG010000017.1:3650-7868 GCA_038063375.1 Patescibacteria group bacterium | reverse complement strand
AATAAAAATTATCAGTAAGGCAAGAAAAATAAAAACCATGGACCAAGAACAACAGAACCAAAACCAGGGAATGAACGTCGCCGGAGGACAGCCCCCGGAAATGGGTGTGCCACTCTCCAATGTTCCTGAAGAGAAAAAACATGTCGGTCCCTTGATCGGTATCATTATCATTGTTGTGGTGATCATACTCGGCGGCCTCTATTTTTGGGGTCAGAAAGTGAACAACGTTGCGCCTCAAGAAAATACGGCAGACAGCATGACGGCAGAAAAAGTAGCGGGGCAAGCGGACGAATCGTTGAATGCGCTTAAAACACAGGGAACCTCTGATTCTGTGGCGGACATTGAAGCTGATCTTAGCGCGACGGTTTTGAACGGACTTGACGCGGAGGTCGGAAGCATAGAGGCACAACTCAATCCATAAAAACCTCTCTTCAAAGAGATTTTTCTTCAAAAAACACCTCACACGGGGTGTTTTTTGACCGTTTATGCATAATGCGTTACACTGGGAAACATTATGTCAGCAGTAAATGTAGAGGTAAAATCACTGGAAAATGCGGAGGTGGAGATCAAAGCGGAGATCCCTGCGGAAGAATTTGAGCAATACCGCGACCAAGTGGTGCGGAGGCTTTCTGTTAATATTGAGATGCCGGGATTCCGTAAAGGGAATGTGCCGGAAAAGATCTTGGTGCAGAAGATCGGTGAAATGCCTATTCTTGAGGAGATGGCGGAGACGGCTATTTCACACGCATACCCGAAGATTCTTATGGAGCATAAGATTGACGCCATCGGCAGACCGGAGGTGAATATCACAAAGATTGCCAAAGGGTCTTCGCTTGGTTTCAGTATCAAAACGGCAGTCATGCCGGAGGTGAAACTTTCTGATTATAAGGCGGCGGCGCGAGAAGAGATGGCAAAAAAAGAAGAAATAAAACTTGAAGAAAAAGAAATGGAAGAGGCTATCGCCGATATCAGAAAGCAACGCGCGCACGTCATCACCGGTAACGAGCAAGAGAAAGCTCGGAACCCGGTCAATGCATCCAAGGAGGAGGGAGACGAAAGCAAAAAACCCGCCCTTCCCGAATTGAATGATGAATTCGTGAAAACACTCGGCGATTTTAAGGGCGTGGAGGATTTTAAAGCGAAGCTCCATGAGAACATGCTCAAGGAAAAAGAAACGAAAGCGGCGCAGAAAAAGCGCATGGTCATCATTGAAAAAGTGATTGCGGGGTCGGATATCGCACTTCCGGCGGTGATCGTAGAGAGTGAATTGGACAAGATGATGGCGCAATTTCAGGGTGACATCGCGCGCATGGGCCTTAAGTTTGATGAATATCTCAAGTACATCAAGAAAACAAAGGATGATTTGCGCAAAGAATGGCTCCCCGATGCGAGAGCGCGCGCCAAAGCTCAACTGATACTGCACAAGATCGCGACGGAAGAAAAAATAACCGTTCCTGAAGAGGAAATAGAGAAGGAAGTAAAAAAACTTGTGGAATACTACAAAGACGCAAGTCCAGAGCGCGCACGTGATTATGTGGCGACTGTGCTCACCAATGAAGCGGTATTCAAGTTTTTGGAGAAAGAGGGTAGCGCGTGAGAAGGATGACATGTCCGATATTGTTTTCCGGATATTTTTGTTATAGTATTCTTACATCGTAATTCGTAATGCATAAACTCTATGTTAATACCAACCGTTATAGAAAAGAGCCAATTTGGCGAACGAGCATATGATATTTATTCCCGCCTCTTGAAAGAGCGCATTGTTTTCATGGGTGGCGTCATTGATGACCACACGGCAAACAACATCATTGCCCAGCTCATCTTTTTGGAATCGGAAGATCCCAAGAAAGATATCCATCTGTATATCAATTCTCCCGGTGGTTCGGTCACTTCCACCCTTGCGATGATTGATACCATGAACCACATCAGGCCCGATGTAAGCACGATCTGCATTGGTGTTGCCGCTTCAGGAGGCGCGCTCCTCTTATCTGCGGGTGCGAAAGGAAAACGCTTTGCGCTCCCCAACGCGGAGATCATGATTCACCAGCCGCTTGGCGGCGTTGAAGGTCAGGCAAGCGATATCGCCATCACCGCGGAGCACATTCTGAAAACAAGGGCGAACCTCAATAAGCTTCTTGCGAAAAACACCGGCCAGGCGCTTGCGAAGATTGAAAAGGACGTTGAGCGGGATTTCTATATGTCAGCGGAAGAAGGAAAGAAATATGGCATTATTGATGAAATAATGAAGGAAAAGAAAGCCAAATAGCCCGGAGAGGAGCTCGTTTTCCTCCACCGCAAAAACACCACACTTCCAAGTGTGGTGTTTTTGCGGTGGAATGACCCGTTCGGGTCCAATTGTGGGGCAGTTAGACAAGTCATCAAAGGTCTGATATTATGATTTTGTCATTTATTAATTGCAAAAAACTCACTCTGAAGCGCTGAAAATGACGGCGGTCACGGTGAGGTAGAAAATATACTTCGCTTCAAGGCACTGTTACTTATCTATGTTATGCACATACAACGAAATTCCCACATGCTCAGAAACTTTACTTTTCACGCAAACACTTTTCAACGTATCTCATAACGTTTAATTACCAACATGACGCGCGGCCCGGATGATATTTCTTGTCGCTACGCACCATGCGAGTAATCCATATCGCAAACAGGCCTCAAGCGAACACAATCGCTTATGGACTTAAAAATAGTATTACTGTTATCCGGAGTAGCGGGTCTTTTGGGTATCGCGTTCGGGTACTTTTTGCGGTGGATCATCTCTTTGGGGCAACGCGGTTCCATGGAACTGCAAATCAAGCAAATGACGCTTGCCGCCAAAGAAGAAGCGCAACGCATCGTTGAAGAAGCCGATACGAAGGCGAAAGAGACTCTCAACAAGATACATCAGGAGGAAAAAGAGCGGGAAGCGCAATCCAAGAAAACAGAAGAGCGCTTTATCAAGAAAGAAGACATGCTGGACAACCGTCAGCTTGATATTGATAAACAAGCGGAAGACATAAAGAAGAAGATCGCCGAGGTGAAAGAAATAAAAGACCGCGTTCTGGAATCGGAACACAAGAAGCGAGAAGAGCTGGAGCGCATCGCCAAGCTTTCGCGAGAAGAGGCGAAAGAAGAATTGCTCAAGGATATAAAACAAATGTACGAGGAAGATCTTTTGGTGCGCACGCAAAAGCTTGAGACCGCCAACCGGGAAGTGCTGGACAGGAAAGCGAAGGATATTTTGTCCATGAGCATTCAACGGCTTGCGAACTCCACGGCGTCAGAAGTAATGGCGACATCCGTTCCTTTGCCTTCCGATGACATTAAGGGCAAAATTATCGGAAAGGAAGGGCGCAACATACGCGCGTTTGAACGAGCGGCCGGCGTTGACGTGATTGTTGATGATACGCCCGGTGTGATCACCATATCTTCTTTTGACCCGATCCGCAGACAGATAGCGCGAGTGGCGCTAGAAAACCTCATACTGGACGGGAGAATTCAGCCGGCAAAAATAGAAGAGGCCGTTCTGAAGGCGCGTGAAGATATCAATAAGATCATCAAAGAGAAAGGCGAAGAGGCGGTGTATGAATGTAGCGTCTTTAATCTTGATCCGCGTATCGTCGCTATATTGGGGAGGCTTCATTTTAGGACGAGCTATGGACAGAATGTGTTGCAACACTCCATTGAAATGGCGCATATTTCCGGAATGCTCGCCGAGGAGCTTGGTGCCGACGTGCATATCGCGCGAGCGGGGGCGTTGCTCCATGATATCGGAAAAGCGGTTGACCATGAAGTACAGGGGACTCATGTGGAGATCGGACGGCGTATTCTACAAAAATTTGGCGCGAATGAAGCAATTGTGAAGGCGATGCAATCGCATCACGAAGAGTATCCTTACGAAACACTGGAGTCTGTTATTGTGCAGGTTGCCGACGCCATTTCCGGCGGCAGGCCTGGTGCGCGGCGCGATACGGTAGAGAATTATCTAAAACGCTTGAAAGACCTTGAAGCGATCGCCGATTCTTTCGCAGGCGTTGAAAAGTCGTTTGCACTGCAGGCGGGCAGGGAAATACGCATATTCGTTTCTCCTAAAGAAACATCCGACTTTGAGGCGCAAACGATGGCGCGGGATATCGCCAAGCGTATTGAACGGGAGCTTAAATATCCGGGTGAGATTAAAGTGAACGTGATACGGGAGACAAAAGTGATAGAATACGCCCGGTA
>JBBTVG010000017.1:0-3550 GCA_038063375.1 Patescibacteria group bacterium | reverse complement strand
ATCGGGACGGTTTTTTAATGTTATCAACAGTTAATCAACAGCTCTATTGCATGAAAAAACCCTTATTATATAATAGCCCATAGGTGTCTCACCCAGAATTCTCAACGTATTTTGGGTTTAAGAGCATTATCGAGGTCGTTTGAGGTTTATTAGTGAATAAATTTTGTGAGCGTATAAGGCGTAATAGGTTAGAATTTTTTTCTCTACACCGTTGTTTCTTATATGTTTGCCAATAATCTATGAATAAAGCAGCCATCGTTGACGCTGTTCATGAAAAACTCGGCGGTAGCAAAGCCGATGCAGAGCGAGCGGTAGATACAATGATTGATTCAATCGTTAAAACCATGCGCAGTGGTGGAGAAGTTTCAATCGCAGGACTCGGTATTTTTTCAGTAAAAGGTCGTGCAGCACGAACTGCCCGAAACCCACGCACCGGAGAAGCGGTACAAGTTCCCGCTATGAAGGTGCCTAAGTTTCGTGCGGCTAAGGCACTCAAGGACGCCGTAAAATAAAGGGCGTAAAACCCTTTGTTTTGACTTCGTTCGGACGGGATGAAAACCTTCATCGCTTCGCGGTTTCGGTTTTCACCCCGATCCTCGCTTGTCAAAATAATTACACTTCCGCATTTGGTACATTTCTTTGTCAGCCACGTCGCAAAAAAGTTCGCTGTATCATAAAATACACCTCACCTTTTTGCTTCTCGCTTCCTCGAACTGTACTCAAATCCAAAAGTGTAAAGAATCTTCGCGCGAAGATTTATCCCACTTAATAAAATACCTCGCTGCAAAGCAGACGAGGTATTTTATTTTTGAGAACCACTCGGTTCTCAACGCTCGCTTCGTACCACAAGGGTACTTCTTGTTTACTAATTCACTTCGTTCATAAGTAAACAAAGTCGCTCACTGCTCTCCTCTACGGGGAAAACTAGAGTTTTCCCCGATCCCTTTTCCTCGCGCATTCATCCCCACAGCAAAGCTGACGGGGAATCCTGCGCTTTAATCAAAAGACCCGCTACCTAGCGGGTCTTTTGATTTTCAAGAAAAAGGCGCATAAGGAACTATTCCTTATGCGCCTTCCGTGTCACTGAATGTTTTTCGGTGACGGATCTTCGCTGAGCTCTCCGGGCTTCATTCGCACAGTGCTATCGTGACCATTGAAAACGCAGATGACCACGTCTGTCGTGTGTCCGTCCGCGTAAGGTTCGTTAATGGCGACCACTCTACCGCGCACGCCTTTTGGCACCAAGCAAGTCCCTCTTGAAACTACTTGTCCACCCTTACACAAAAGGATTCCCGGGGTGAGAAAGGCCACTATTTCGCCCTCTCTTACCTCCATACTTAAGAGAGTGCTATTGTCCATGAAAGACTCCTCGTTATTTAGTGTGTGGTGAACATCTGTTCCTACCTTAGACGATAGAGAGAAGAAAATCAAATATGGGGGAGGAAATAGTGACCGCCTTCTATCAAAAAAATGCTCCCGGTCGCACAACAGCGACGGGAGCAAGGTACGAATTATTATTCGGTTGCGGCAAAAAGAACCTTTTCGGACGATTCGCGCATGATCCATTCACTAATTTGCTCTGTAACCTCTTGGCTTTTCATGAGCCCAAAATGGTCAAAACCACTGAAGGTTACCTTAGCCATGGCGGATCGGCCAATCATGAAAACCGACTCCAGGGATACGATGCCGTCGTTCTCCTCAGATGTGCCGTTCATGAACCACTTCTTGGGAATCCGCGAGTCATACCCTCCGATTACATACAAAGGAGTACGACTTTCGCTATCTTTTGGCATGAAATACCCTGCGGGCATAAAGCGATACCCACCCGAAGCTGAACCTATGGTAATCACCGATTTTACTAAACCGGGATTATCCACGTCTAACTGTCTCGCCACGAGTCCGCCCCAGCTGTAACCCACGAGGACAATGCCATTCTCCATGTTTATGCCTTTTTCTTTCAGCTGTTGCACGACATCCTTCGCCGCCCTGGAGAGTGGCCAGAGTTTCCGGAGTTCCACGAATGTGGCTCCGAGAGTTTTCTCCGCTTTCACTACCAAATCGGGAGGGGCGTCCATACTTCCTCCTACGAGGATGACCTCTGCGGCATTTGTTTTTGGGACAATTCCGAGAGCGAAAGCAATCAATACCAAAACGAAGATACTTTTCATGTGAACCTCCAGTCCAAGAGTGAATTGTTCTTTTTAACGAACATTCTGAGCTTTTAATAGCATAGACTCTTTTTTCAAAAATGTCAAGTACCAAGCAAACAGCCCCGATATCATCGGGGCTGTTTCACTATTCACTATTTGTTCTTGAATCTGTTCTGTCGGCGCAGTTTCTTGCGGCGTCGGCGTTTTACGCTTTTTCGTTTGTTTTTTCGTGACGTTCCCATGATAGTAGTGTGGTTACTATACACTAATTTTGATAATTATCAATACAGTGATGCGGGATGGGAGAATCGAACTCCCGATTCCAGTTTGGAAAACTGGAGTTATACCATTTAACTAATCCCGCTTAGGGGTCTTGTATTGCAAACATGTTACCAGAAAAACAAAGACCCCGCTAGTTATCAGAGGGGCATTTTTCCGCGGATGCGATATAATAGCGCTATGTTTGATGCCGTCTCCTCGTTTTTTACTATTCTTGCCGCTTTCGTAGCGGGCATCGTGCTTAATGTACTTGTCTTGTTCGGTGTCACGGATAATCCAGTGCTCCTAACCAGCCCTACTCCTGAAAGGAGCGCCACAACGGCACCACTGGTCAATC
Organism: Patescibacteria group bacterium; assembly: GCA_038063375.1. Classification (NCBI taxonomy): domain Bacteria; species Patescibacteria group bacterium. The sequence goes on along the minus strand of JBBTVG010000017.1, from coordinate 784 downwards.
CCGATAGCGAGATTGTCGTAAGCAACGCGCCGCAAGAAGAAACAAAAGAAAAAGACGCCCCCCTAGCAGTCCCGAATGAAGAGCCGTTGCGCGAAAAAGAGGAATCATCCACTCCTGTTCTGCCGGTAGCGTCGGCGCAAATAACCCCACTGGTATCGGCAACCCCCGTCATTTCAGAGGCCGATCTGAACACAGAGGCGCGCGCCGCGCTCGTGAATATCTTTTGCACAACAAAGGAAGGCAGTGTATTAAATTCCATCACAGGAAGCGGGGTCATGATAGACCGGCGCGGTATTATTCTTACCAACGCGCACATCGCCCAGTTCTTTCTCTTGGAAGACTATAAGCGTGAAGGGTATATGAATTGTCTGATACGGATGGGTGCTCCGGCGAAGCCCGCTTTCAAGGCGGAACCGATCTACATTTCGCTCCCTTGGATAGAAAAGAACGCGCACACTTTGGTGGAAGAGAACCCGAAAGGAACGGGAGAGGACGACTTCGCGCTTTTGCGGATCACGGAATCGGTTGGAAGCGGCATCACGATCCCGAGTATCTTTGCGTATATGACTCCCGATATGAATGAAAGCACACTGATAGCGGGGGGTCCTATTCTCTTAGCCGCATATCCGGCGGGTTTTTTGGACGGAGCGACGGTTCAAAAAGATCTCTGGCCCGCGAGCGCTATTTCAACCATCAAAGAAATATTTACTTTTGCGACAGACACCCTAGATCTCTTATCCACGGGAGGGAGTGTTGTCGCGCAAAAAGGATCTTCCGGCGGCGG
>JBBTVG010000016.1 GCA_038063375.1 Patescibacteria group bacterium | reverse complement strand
TTTTCACTGCGTTCAAACCTGTGACCCTACGGGGAATCGAACCCCGATTACCGGCTTGAAAAGCCGATGTCCTAACCGTTAGACGATAGGGCCATGTGTCATTTTAAAAACGGCACGTGCCGTTTTTATGAGCTACACTATACCATTTTTTGCTAAAAACGCAAAAAATGGTAAGCTTAGCGGTGTGTTTGCAATATAATGGAGAGGTGGCTGAGTGGTCGAAGGCACCGGTTTCGAAAACCGGCAGGCGGGAAACTGCCTCGGGAGTTCGAATCTCCCCCTCTCCGTAACGACTATTTTTAACACCATTCATGAAAATCCTTGCTATTGAAACCAGTTGCGACGAGACTGCCATCAGTATCATTGAAGCGACGGGTGGGCAAAAGCGCCCCCGATTCAAAATACTTTCAGATGTCGTACTCTCTCAAGTAAAGCTCCATGCGCCGTATGGGGGTGTTTTCCCCAACCTGGCGAAGCGCGAGCACAGCAAAAATCTCGTTCCCGTCTTGGCGCAAGCGCTCAAAGAAGCAAGACTCTTGAAGCAGCGAAAAGGCAAGAAACACGAGCTTTCTCCAGCCATTTTTAAAAAACTAGAAAAGCTTCTTGTTCGCGAGCCGGAGCTCTTGGAACAATTTTTGAGATCTGTTCCAAACTGGAGTATCCCGAAGATAGACGCTATTGCTTTCACGAACGGTCCCGGGCTTGAGCCGGCGCTGTGGGTCGGTATCAATTTTGCCAAAGCGCTCTCGCTCGTCTGGGGCAGTGCACTCATACCTATCAATCATATGGAAGGACATATTTTCTCTTCGTTTATACGAGGAAAAGAATTTCAAATTGCCAACTTCCAGTTTCCGATGTTGGCATTGTTAATTTCCGGCGGACACACGGAACTGGTGCTCATCAAAGACTGGCTCAAGTACAAAAAAATAGGACAGACCCGTGACGACGCGGCCGGTGAAGCGTTTGATAAGGTGGCGCGCATCTTGGGACTCCCCTATCCTGGCGGGCCGGAGATATCTCGCCTCGCCCTTGCGGGAAAAAAAGACAATATCTACACACTGCCGCGCCCAATGCTCCATTCAGGAGACCTTGATTTTTCTTTTTCCGGATTGAAGACTGCTGTGCTTTATTTAGTGCAAAAAATACCCATGCTCACTAAGCCGATAAAAGCGGCTATCGCGAAAGAATTTGAACAAGCGGTTGCTGACGTGCTCGTTAAAAAAACTCTCACCGCCGCGCGCGCATATAAGATCAAGACCATCGTCTTAGGCGGAGGAGTGTCTGCCAATACAAAGATACGCAGAGATCTTGCGGAGATGGTGAAAACCGAGCTCTCCGGCATAACACTCATGCTTCCCGAGCGCGCCGCGACCACCGACAATGCCATCATGATCGGCGTTGCGGGATACTTCCGTTTCCTAAAAGGCGGGAAAGCAAAATCACCCGCGCGCATATATGCAGAGGGGAACTTAAGCCTCTAAATTCGTTCCCAAAACGCCGAAATATGGTATCATGAGCCCATATATGGACGAAAAGCTCACGAAACCCTACGACCCGGAAGCGACCGAGGATAGGATCTACCAGCTCTGGGAAGAGAGCGGTTTTTTTAATCCCGATGTGTGTGTGGAAAAGGGCGTATGTGCCAAAGACGCGGAAACATTCTCTATTGTTCTCCCTCCTCCCAACGTCACGGGAACGCTCCACATGGGACATTCCGAGATGCTCGCTATTGAGGACATTTTGGTGCGATACAATCGCATGAGAGGAAAAAAGACCTTATGGCTTCCCGGCACCGACCATGCGGCCATCGCCACGCAAACAAAAGTGGAAAAAAAGATGTACGACGAGGAAGGTAAAACACGCCACGATGTCGGACGCGAAGAGTTCCTGAAACGCGTACATCAATTCGCAAAAGAAAGCCACGATACGATCGTGCACCAGATAAAAAAGATGGGTTCTTCCATTGACTGGTCGCGGGAAGCATTCACGCTGGATGAAAAGCGCACTATCGCGGTGCGTACCGCTTTCAAGAAGATGTACGATGACGGACTCATCTACCGGGACTATCGCATTGTGAACTGGTGCCCCCATTGTTATTCCACTCTTTCTGATGATGAGGTGGAGTACAAAGAAAAAAAAGCGGTGCTCTATACTTTCAAATACGCCAAAGATTTTCCATTCGCGATCGCAACCACCCGTCCGGAAACAAAGCTCGGCGACAGCGCCGTTGCCGTGAATCCAAATGACGAAAGATATAAAGCGTACATCGGGGAGATATTTACCGTTGATCTCGGGCACGGGGCGCAAACGATCAAAGTGATCGCTGATGAAGCGGTGGATACGGCATACGGAACGGGGGCGCTCGGCGTCACTCCCGCACACTCCATGACAGACTACGACATGGCAAAGAAAAACGACCTTCCACTCATCAAGGTGATTGCTGAAGACGGCACCATGACAAAAGAAGCGGGTCTCTCATACGCGGGACTCAAGGTGAAAGAGGCGCGCGCGAAATTTGTGGATTGGCTGAAGAACGAAGGGCTCCTGCTCAAAGAAGAAGAGGTGGACCAGAATTTGAGCATCTGCTACCGGTGCGCGCGCCCGGTGGAGCCGCTCCCTTCGCTTCAATGGTTTGTGAACGTCAACAAGGCATTCATCCTTCCCCATTCAAATATCAAAGGGATCGCGGCGGGGCAACAGGTCACCTTAAAAGAGCTCATGCACGCCGTGGTGCAAAACGGTCAGATACAGATCGTTCCCGAGCGGTTCGAGAAGACATATTTCCATTGGATAGAAAACCTGCGCGACTGGTGCATTTCGCGCCAAATTTGGTATGGACACCAGATCCCCGTGTGGTATCGGGGTGAAGAAATATATACGGGTGTTGAAGGGCCGGAAGGCGCCGGATGGGAGCAAGACCCGGACACCCTGGACACCTGGTTCTCGTCGGGGCTCTGGACATTTTCCACGCTCGGATGGCCCGAAGAGACGGAGGACTTGCGCACCTATCATCCCACTGCCATCCTTGAAACCGGCTACGATATTCTCTTTTTCTGGGTAGCGCGCATGATCCTGATGAGTACCTATCTGCTCGGAGACATTCCGTTTAAGAATGTATATTTGCACGGATTGGTGCGCGACGAGCGCGGCAGAAAGATGAGCAAGTCAATCGGCAACGTGATTGATCCGCTTGATATGATCAAAATATACGGCACCGATGCGACCCGCATGTCGCTTATCATCGGCACCTCTCCCGGCAATGACATGAAACTCTCGGAAGACAAAATTAAAGCGTACAAACATTTCGCGAACAAGATATGGAACATCACTCGTTTCGTGGTCTCAAACACAGAAGGAGTTGATCTCTCCGCGAAGCCGGCACTCTCCGATCATGATAAGAAAAATGTGGAAGAATTGGACGAACTTGTGGCAGACATCACAAAAGAAATAGAGCAGTATCATTTTTATCTTGCGGGAGAAAAACTCTATCACTACGTGTGGCGTCGCTTCGCGGATGCTATCATTGAAGAGAGCAAACCCCGCCTGTATGGGCACAACGCGTCAGAAAAATTATCGGCGCAGTGGACACTCTTTCATATCCTTACCACCACGGTCACGCTATTGCATCCATTCATGCCGTTCATCACCGAAGAAGTCTGGAGTATGCTTCCGCACAACAAGAAAAATTTACTTATGATTGAACCATGGCCGATTCAATAGACCCTACAACACTTTTTTATGCCCTCTTGGGCGGTATTTTGCCCGCGGTATTATGGTTGTGGTTTTGGCTCAAAGAAGACATGAAGAAGCCGGAGCCGCGCGGGCTTATCTTGATGTCATTCATCGCCGGCATGGTGGCGGTCATGATTGTGCTCCCGATGGAAAAGCTCGCTTCTGTCTTCTTCGCTCCGACATCCCTTTCTCTTCTTATCGTATGGTCAGCAATAGAGGAAATAGTGAAATACTCGGCCATTACCTTGGTGGCGCTCAAAAGCAGATATTTCGATGAGCCCATAGATGCCCTTATTTATATGATCACGGTGGCGCTCGGATTTGCGGCATTGGAAAACTCAATGTTCTTGATAGGGCCGCTCGTGAATGGTGATATCACGGTGAGTTTTCTCACGGGCAACCTGCGCTACATGGGCGCAACGCTTCTCCATGTCGCCGCGTCTGCGTCTATCGGTGTCGCGCTCGGGCTTTCTTTTTATAAAGGCCCGTTCATTAAGACACTGAGCACGATTATCGGGTTATCTACCGCCATAGCATTGCATACCTTCTTTAACTTTTTTATAATAAGAAATAACGGCGAAGATACTTTTACGGTGTTTCTCTATTTATGGATGGCCGTCGTGGTTGTGATCTTCCTCTTTGAAAAAGTTAAAAGAATTAAGAACCAATAAAAAACATGAAAGGGAAACGATCTTTTTTTGAACGCCTCACGGGAAGCATGCCTGCTGATGATGAAGAGCAGGATATTATTGACGACCGTGAAGACACCGTGGCTGGAAAAGAGAGCTGGGCTGATGAGGAAAGCGATGAGGGAGAATTGTCAGTGGATGTGTATCAAACACCTGATGCGATAATCGTGAAAGCGATGATCGCCAGCGTGAAGCCAGACGATCTCCAAGTTTCCATCACGCGCGATATGATCACCATCAAGGGGAAACGCGAAGAAGAAAAAGTTGTTTCAGAAGAAGACTACTATCATAAAGAATTGTACTGGGGCGCGTTTACTCGAACCATTCTGCTCCCCCAGGAGGTGGAACCGGAGGAAGCAGAAGCGATTGAGAAACACGGATTATTAACCATCATACTTCCCAAGATAGACAAGAAAAAAGTCGCGAGAATCAAAGTAAAATCTTCCTAACAAAAAACCGTCCTGATGTAATCAGGACGGTTTTTATTAGCGACGTAGAGCGAGCAGAGTATAAAAGATTACTTTTATACTCTCGA
>JBBTVG010000015.1 GCA_038063375.1 Patescibacteria group bacterium | reverse complement strand
TCGCCGTATTTGCGCGAGTTTGCTTCATCAAGCGCCGCATCGGTCTCGTCCAACACCAAAAAGGGCGGCGGATTCACTTGCGAGATCGCAAAAATAAGGGCAATGGAAGTGAGCGCGCGTTCTCCTCCCGAGAGCATGGCGAGTCCTTTTATTTTTTTGCGCGGGAGAGAAACATTGATATCAATACCCTCTTCCTCTTCTTCTTCCGGCGGCGGCATGTCTTCATCAAGTACTAGATCCACATCGGGACGTTTGCGTTTTTTCTGCGCTACCACCGACAGAGATGCGGCTCCGCCGCCGAACATAAGCGTGAAAAACTCGTGAAATTGCTTGTTGATCTTGGTAACACCCTCCTTGAAATCAGCGTCGAGCTTGAGAGAGAGTTCAATAATAAGCTCTCGCAGAGATGCGGCGCTTTTTTCAAGGTCCAGAACTTCTCGCTCCAGGAAAACATCGCGTTCCGTTATTTCTTCGTATTCCTTCAGTATCTCTTCGGCACCTCCGGCACCCATATCTTCCAATTTGATCTTCATTTTCTCAATGCGCCTTCTGCGCTCTTCCTGTACGGCGCGATCTTCCGCGAGAGCGTCTCCTGCGGCAATGGCAAAATTTTCATAGAGCATTATGTCGCGTCCGATAAGCACTATCCCTTCCCGTATCTCTTCTTTGAAGGCGGTTCCAGCCCCCGCAATTCTCTCCTCTTCCCCCCGGATCCTTTGCATCACAGCGGAAAGCTCGCTCTTCTGCGCCATCATTTTGAAAATGGTTTTTTCAATTTCGCGTGAAGAGTCTTTTTCTTTTTCTATTTCTTCCTTCAGTGCCCCGTATGTCTTTTCTAACGCATGGGCTTCCTTTACGGCAAGAGAGAGCTTGTCTTCAATATCCCTTTTCTCTTTTTTCATGGATTCGAGTTCGCTCGCGGGAACAAGCGTTTCGGTATCAGTGTGGCGTATGCGCGCGAGAAAATCCGAAAGTGCGGACCGCACTTTCTCAAATATACGCCGCGCCTCTTCAATGGTATGTTGTGCCAGAGCTTGGGTGACATATTCTTCCAGATCCTCTGTGAATCCTTTCACGTCCCGGTATGCCACCACTTCAACCTCTTTATGCTGCTCGCGCGCTTTTTGCAAGCGGCGCTCTTCAAACTCAATCATGCCCTCAATACGACCAAGCGCTCGCGATAATTCATCTTTCGTGGTTCGCGCGGCGCTGATATCGCGTTCCAAGAGAACAAGCTCCTTACTTTTGGGGTCCTCTGCGTTCCCGGAAGCGAGCGCGCGACGCGCGCTCTCCAGCTCTTCTTCCAGTTGTTTCAGTTCTCGTTCGGGACCCTTGCGTTCTTCCGAAAGACGCGTGCGATGATGGGTAAGATATTCATCCTCACGTTTCAGATATTCGGCATAGAGCCCTTTCAGATCTTCGCGCATCTCTTTCGCGCGTTCCACTCTCTCAACCTGTTTTTTGAGAAAACGAATATGGGGAGCGATCTCTCTTCGCAGTGACTCCACTTGTTTGATATTCTCTTCTGTTTTCGCGAGTTTTTTTTCGCTCTCTTCTATCTTCCACTGATGCACCCGAAGCCCCAGCGCTTCCTCGATCATAGAGCGGCGTTCTTTGATGTTCGCATTGAGTATTCTATCCGCCTCTCCCTGAGAAATGATATGGTGTCCGGTAGCGCCAATATGTATCTTCCCCAGTAACTCAAAAATATCTCGGAGACGCACTTGCGAATTATTAATGAAATACTGGTTCTCCCCGTCGCGGGAAACCGAGCGCTTGAGCGCCACCTCGTCATAGTCAAGTTCAAATTCATTCCTCGTGTTGTCAAACACAATGGTCACGTCCGCATGATTGGAGCGCCCCACAGCGCCTCCCCCGTTCCAGATGAGATCTTCTCCGCGCTTGCCGCGCAACGATTTCATGGATTGTTCGCCGAGTACGAACCGAATTGCTTCCGCAATGTTTGATTTTCCAGACCCATTAGGACCCACAATCGCACAAACAGGCGCGTCAAACTCAAACACGACCTTGCGCGCAAATGATTTAAATCCGCTGATTTCAAGCCGTTT
>JBBTVG010000014.1:44738-52982 GCA_038063375.1 Patescibacteria group bacterium | reverse complement strand
GTTCGGAAACATCTCTCAAAAGGTCTTTCGGTGCTCATGAAATCGCACCTCAACCCCGCATACTGCGGGGTTTTTTTGAGCAGATTCGCTTTCCGAGGAATTGTCAGGTTGTTATAGCACATCCTCCGGATCAACACGCACGGCAAATTGCGGCGGCAAGGCGCGTAATATGCCAAGCAATTTTTCATCAACCCATTCGCCTCGCGGAACTCTGATGAGTATATTCATCCGATATTTCCCCTTGATGGTCGTGATGAATGCGGGAAATATTTCCGGTTTATAGGTCTCCAATTTCTGCGCCGCAAGATGCATCTCTTTTTCCACCTGTTGTTGCTTCCCTAGAAGAGTGAGTTTGATCAGTGTGGTAAACGGCGGGTAGTGGAGCGCTTTACGCTCCGCTATCTCTTCGCGATAAAAATCAATCAAGTTTCCTTTCGTGATGTAATCAAATATTTTATTCTCCGCGTCGCGGGTTTGTATATAGAAACGCTTCAATGCGAGCGCGCGTACGCGCAATAACATATTAAATACGCGTTCGTTTATTCTGAAATCGGGAATCGTAAAAAGGGAATCCACCGATAATACGGCGACATTTTCTATACTGCGGTCAAGATACGCAATCGCCATTTCCGTACCCACCAAGATGCTACCGGGCGACGCGTAAAACCTATCCCGCAGTTTGATGGCTTGTTTGTGGGTTTTTACGCTATCGCGGTCCATGCGCATTATGTTTAGACCCTCCGCTTGTTTTTGCAATTCTTCTTCAATATGCTCTATGCCGACACCAAGCGTGGTCAGGCGCCATCCGCTGCAGACAATACACCGGTCGGGCGCGTCTTGTTCAAAGCCACACTTGTGACAGATAGCCGTGTACGCCCCACCTTTGTTTTTGGCGTCTTTATTATGAAGCACCACGGGGGCGCTACAGCGTTCACACATGACCGTACTGCCGCAATCACTGCATACGGTGAGGGGATAGAGGCCGCGGCGCGCTGTTAGAATAAATAAACTTTCGTTCCCACCTTTCATTTTTTGTATGAGTGAGAGCAGTTCATCGCAGAGCACACGAAATTTTTTAGCGCCAAATTTATCCGTGTATTGCCTCATATCAATGACTTCCTGCGTGGCCACCGAGAGAGAACGAAACGCAAGCGCCGAGAGTACCGCGTAGGTGCCTTCTTCTTGTTTCCAAAGTGTTTCCGGTCGCAAGAATATATCGCCTAAGATGAGACGCGCGCCGGAGAGCCGCGCAAAAATTTCCGCGAACATTCTTATGTCAACAAAAGGGCGCGTGGGCATCTTGTAAGCTCGGGAGCTTTCTTTCTCCACGATGATCGTGCCAATGTCGGGCCGGGGAAGTGAGAGGAATGTTCCCGTGCAGATGATAAGAACGGGGTGAGCTTCTTCCAGCGCCGCTTTCCAGTTTTCCACTATTTCTTTTTTGGTCATCCCGCTATGGAAAACATACGTGTAGTCTTCAATGCCTTTCTCCAGAGTCGCTTTCATATGTTCTATCTCGCTTATTTCGGGAAGACAAAAGAATACCGAAGCGCGCTTGGCGAATTCTTCGCGGATGATGCTTTTATAGGTGGAAATGCGATCTTTATCTTCCGATTGCACGAGCAATGGTTCTTGTTTGACCTTGAACGTTCCCTCTGCGCGCTCCACCGCGAGTTTTTCCTTGGGGAGCACCGCAGGAGAGTATGCGGAAAGCGCCGCCGGAGTGAGTGCGTGTATGAGAGCTCCCGTGGTACCGCCGTAGTAATGCGCCGCTTCCAGCGCGGCCCCCACAAATGAAGGAAGAAAAAAATGACGCGCTTTGATATCGCCTATCTTTTTTATGGAGTAGGAAGACGACTTGAGCTCTGTTTTTGAAATCTCGGCACTCTCGCATCCGAGCACAAGCGCGTCCACCATTTTGTTGCGAAGAGGCACGGAAACAATAAACCCGGGGAGAATATCCTTTGCACTGAAATAAGTGAGTTGTTCTTTGGTGATACCTTTGGAAATAGGAACGACATGAACGATATTCATTTTCCCGTTCTTTTTTTGTTCTTGCTTTTCCATATGATCTTTTTCGTGAGGAGTCGCAAAATTTCTGGAGTACACTTACTCTCTATCCTTTATAGGTATTATACACACTCTTTTAAGTCATGAGGGTGCGTATCTTAGAGCCTGTTCAAGATCTAACCACAAATGAGGGTTATCATGCTTGTTTGCCTGCTAAAACTTTAAAATTTATGCTGCAAATCATTCATTTCTCGTCGGCATATCCCGATATGCCTTCTCGAACTTCGTGATTTTCGCTATAAATTTTAAAGTTTTAAGCTAGGCATTAGATCTTGAACAGGCTCTTAACCCCGGCCCTATTTCTAGAGATTGATTTTGAAAAAATTGTTGTTGTCTTTGACGTACAAGGTATTGCCCGAGACCACAAAGTAAGGATCAACTCCTTTATAGACAGGTTGAAAATTCTGATATTTGCGGGCATCGATCTCTATGACGTAGATGCCGTTTTGTACCGCGACCAAAATGACATCCTCGCGGCCGGGATAGAAATCAACATCTTTGATCGGTGTGATGGAATTGAATACGAGCACGGTTTTCTCGCAGACTTTCTCTCGGCAAAAATAGTTGGGAAGTGAATCCTCGTCTTTCTGCCAGGTGGCGAGCACACGCGTGTCATCCTGCCAGAGACCGACACGACCTCGCTCCGCGATGAATACCCCCGGAGTATTTTCGGCAGTACTCGTTGCCGAGGCACTCTTTGCGGCTAAGGCGGAGGCTTTCTTTTTTTCTATTTCGTGATTTTGAAAAAGCTCCACTACGTCAATGTATTCGGGATTTAATTTTCCTCCCGTTACGGGCGTGGTGGTTGCCGAGGTAGCCTTATCGGAGGCAAGAGTGCGCGCTATCACCTCACCTTTTGGTTCTTTTGGTACAAGAAAGGCAATCGCGGTGGTTACTTTTCGTTCCTCAACTTCCACTTCTTTTACCCATGGCCAGAATCCTTCTTTCATAATATATACCACATAGGTATCCGGCCTCAGGTCTTGCAGAAACAATTCCTTCTGGAAAATGTTTGTTTTTTTCTTTTTTTTACTGTCTACATAAATGTCAGCCCCCGCTTCCGGAGAATAAATATAGATCCCCCCGGTCTCTACGAGACGGAATCCTTTTCCAATTCTATATCCGCTGGTATAGAGAGTGATAATGGGGATGATAACAAAAAATACCGCCAAGAGGGTATAAAAGTAAAATCTTCGTTTTTTGAGCGACAAAGGCTTCATGAGAGATAATAGTATACAAAAAATCCCAAAAAGCAATCTGGAGGCGTATTTGTAAAAAGATACCAAAAGCCGTAAGATAAGTAACAATATGGCTGCTGAACAATTTCTTATCAAAGGATTAAGCGGAAGAAAAGAGCTTCACGGGACCATTCGCGTGAATGGCGCGAAGAACGCCGCTCTCAAAGCGATTGCCGCAACGCTCTTGTTTAAGGATCCGGTAACGTTAAAAAACCTTCCTGATATTGAGGATGTGCATCGCATGATTGACCTCATGGAAGACATGGGGGTGACTGTCACCAAAAAAGAAAAACACATATACGTCTTTGACGCGGGGACGCTCCGCACTTCTCATCTTCCGCCGAAGATATCAAAACGCTTGCGCGCCTCCATCGTATTGACGGGACCGCTCCTCTCGCGCACAGGTCAAGTGCATTTCCCGCATCCGGGCGGGTGTGTGATCGGCAAACGGCCGATCGATCTTTTTATTGAGGGGTTTCAAAAAATGGGAGCGCGCGCGCGTATGACGGACGAAACCTACGCGGTGCGCGCGAAAAATGGGAAACTCTCCGGCGCGGAAATATTTCTGCGCAACGCAAGCGTGACGGCGACTGAAACATTCATCATGGCGGGGGTCTTAGCAAAGGGCACAACGGTCATAAAAAACGCCGCTTTGGAACCGGAGATAGAAAGTTTGATGCAATTCCTCATATCGTGCGGCGCGCGCATCAAGGGTGTGGGAACCACGACGCTTGAGATAACGGGAGGACCGCTTTTGTCGGCAAAAAAGAGATCCTACATAACCCCGCCGGATCGGATTGAAACAGGGAGCTTTCTGATTATCGGCGCGCTTGCCGCGAGCGAGCTAGAGATCACTCATTGCAACCCGACGCATGTGGAAGCGCTTCTTGAGGTACTGCGCTACGCGGGCGTAGACGTTCTCACCAACGCGGATACCATACGAATTAAACGCAATGGGAAAAAGAACAGCGACCTTACCGGTGTTGATATCAAGACGCATGAGTATCCCGGATTTCCTACCGATCTGCAGGCGCCGATGGCGGTATTTCTTACACAGGTTACGGGGGAGAGTCTGGTTTTTGAGACAATCTTTGAGGGAAGGCTCGGCTATGCGGAGGAATTAATACGGATGGGCGCCAACATCAAGGTCATGGATCAGCATCGCATTATCGTGAAAGGACCCAAGCTCTTGAACGGACGTGAATTGGAGAGTCCGGACCTGCGCGCGGGGCTTGCATTCATTATTGCCGCGATTGTTGCAAAAGGGCAATCTCTCATACATAATGTCTACAATATTGACCGAGGCTACGAGAATATTGAGGAGCGATTGCGCCAGATCGGCCTCTCTATAGAGCGGATACAGCGCGATTAGTATTGCTCTGAAACACCCATGAGTATGTTTTCAAAAAAATTAGGGATAGATCTGGGGACTGCCAATATATTGGTATATTATCCCGGCAAGGGGATTGTGTTGAATGAGCCGTCCGTAGTGGCGGTGTCGGAACAAGACAATAAGATCCTCGCGGTCGGTATTGAAGCGAAAGAAATGATCGGGCGCACACCCGATAACATCGTGGCGTACCGTCCCATGCGCGACGGTGTCATTGCCGACTATCGCGTCACAGAGGCAATGCTCCGCTACTATATCAATAAAGCATTGGGGCCGTGGAATCTGTTCAAGCCGGAAGTGATGATCTCGGTACCCGCGGGAGTTACCTCAACAGAGCGCCGCGCGGTAGTGGAGGCGGCGATCAAAGCCGGAGCCAAAAATGCGTACGTGGTCAAAGAGCCGATCTTGGCGGCTATCGGCGCCGGCATTCCGATCTACGAAGCGCGCGGACACATGATAGTTGATATTGGAGGCGGCACGACCGATGTGGCGGTTATTTCTTTGGGGGGAATCGTCGCTTCAACGTCCGTTAAATGTGCCGGGGATCGGATTGACCACGCTATCACCGACTACATCAAGAAAACATTCAATCTGGCTGTGGGAGACAAGACGGCGGAAGATATCAAAATGAAGATCGGGTCCGCGGTGCCGCTGGAAGAAGAACTCACCATGACCATCAGGGGTCGCGACTTTATCTCCGGTCTGCCGCGCTCGGCGGAGATTGCAACCAATGAGATCGTGAAAGCTATTGATAAAGAATTGCGAGAAATGATAAAAGCGATCAAAGACGTCCTTCAGGAAACACCACCGGAACTTTCTTCCGACATCATTGATCAGGGTATTATTATGACCGGCGGCTCTTCGCTTCTTCGCAATTTTCCAGAGCTGGTATATCGCCGCACCGGTGTCAAAGCGGTACTCGCGGAAGACGCGCTGTATTGCGTGGCGAAAGGAACTGGCATCGCTCTTGAACATATTGATACGTACAAAAAAAGCATTATCGCGAAAAAGTAGGTCGCGCATCTATTTTTTGTTCGCAGATGTTTACATACATGCAGGCAATTTTTGATAGTTACAAAAAAACAGGAGTGTTGCATCACGCGTATCTCATTTCCGGTACAACCGGAGATGTCATGCCGGAGCTTAAGGTTCTGATCTCGCGTGAGTTGGGGTTTGTTACCGTCGGTAATCCTGATTTTTGGGTAGGGGAGTTTGAAACTTTTGGTATTGATGACAGTAGAGCGATCAAGGAGCTTCAATCACGAAGATCTTTTGCCGGCGAGAGGAAAATTTTTGTACTGTGCGCTCATTTCTTTACGAGAGAGGCGCAAAACTCGCTTCTTAAAGTATTTGAGGAGCCGACGGCGCATACCCACTTTTTTATCATCACGCCCAATACCGAATCTCTGCTTCCCACGCTCAAGTCGCGTCTTTTTTTAATCACGCCGCACCGGCACCAAGAGTCCCAAGAGTCCGGCGGAAACGACGAAGCATTCTCCGCCAGAGACTTTTTGAAAGAGAGCCGCGCGAAGCGCCTGGAGCTTTTGAAAGACATCATTGAGAGCAAAGACAAGAACCGTGCTATTTTGTTTTTGAATGAACTGGAGCATGCGCTCTATCAAGTAAGCGCGCAAGTGAGCGCGAAAGGCGGCTCCATGACGAAAGACGTGCGGGAGACTTTCACCGAGATCGGAACGTATCGAAGCTATTTAAATGATCGGTCGCCCTCCATTAAAATACTCTTGGAGCACATCGCCCTTACCGCCCCGGCTCCGGGAATATAGAATCAGAGGCAAAAATTTGTTACAATGCATCAGTATAGAGACATAGAGACATGAAATACGATTTTACCCAATTTAAAAATGAAGCGGCAAAGATAAAAGAATGGCTCGGCAAAGAGTATCTTTCTTTGCATACGGGACGCGCCACACCCGCGGTTTTAGACCGGGTGCAAGTTGAAGCCTACGGCGCCAGAACGTCCATTTCACATGTTGCCGCTATTTCCACTGAAGATGCTCGGTCTCTCTTGATAAGCCCATGGGATAAAGGGGTGATAAAAGAAATAGAGCGCGCGATACAGATGTCAAACCTCGGTCTCTCTACATCCATATCAGAGAGCGGCATACGCGTCTCATTTCCCGAGCTCACGACCGAACGGAGAGTGACGTTGGTAAAAGTGGTGAAGGATAAATTGGAAGACGCGCGCATTTCTGTCCGAAAGGAGCGCGAAAGGGTATGGGAAGACATTCAAAGAAAGGAAAAGGAGGGCGAAATGTCGGAAGACGATAAATTTCACGGCAAAGAAGAGCTCCAAAAACATGTTGATGAAACAAACAGGGCGCTGGAAGAGATGGCGAGACGTAAAGAAACGGACGTGATGCATTAATTCATGAGTGTCCTTATTTTTGTAATCATTCTTGTTGTGTTGATCTTAGTCCATGAATGTGGGCATTTTATTGTTGCGAAAGCGGCAAAGATACGAGTAGATGAATTCGGAATCGGATTTCCTCCGCGCATGTTTGGGTTCAAACCGAAAAATGGCGAAACCGAATATACGTTCAACTGGATTCCGTTCGGAGGATTTGTGAGGATCTTTGGCGAGAACCCAAACGAAGAGGCTCTTCACGGACCTGCGAAAGATAGAAGTTTTATTAACAAACCGAAGATCGTGCAAGCCGCCGTCATTGTTGCGGGCGTATCTTTCAATATTGTGTTTGCATGGATGCTTATCTCGGCAAGTTTTATGTATGGATTACCCGCACCGGTCGGCACGGAACCTGCGGGTGCGGTCGTGAAAAATCCAGAGCTTACGATCACGGAAGTCATTCCAGATTCGCCGGCGCGCAGAGCGGGACTTTCGGTGGGAGATGTTATTCTTGCGCTTAGTGCCGACACGGATATTCTGGAGAACGGATCACCGGAAGATGTCTCTCTCTTTATCGCCGCCCATGGGCAAGAGCGCATTGCACTCTCTTTTAAACATGGGGAAACAGCCTCCACGGTGTTCGTAGAACCTGTCCTGGGGATCGTTCCCGAACGCGCAGCGCTCGGCATTTCAATGAGCATGATTGGTACGTTACAATTGCCGGTGCACCAAGCGTTATGGGAGGGTGCCAAAACTACCGGCAGTCTTAGCATGCTGATTGCCGCCTCGTTCTGGGGACTCTTCGCGGATGCATTCACCGGGAAAGGGGACTTGGCTTCTTTGACCGGCCCGGTCGGCATAGTTTCCATAGTGGGAGATGTTTCCGAGCTCGGTTTTATCTATTTGCTCGGCTTTGCGGCGTTCATTTCAATTAATCTGGCAATTCTTAATCTGATCCCGTTTCCGGCGCTTGATGGAGGACGGCTCTTGTTTTTGCTTATTGAAGCAATAAAAGGTTCGCCCATTAAGCCTGCAATTGTAAATTTTTTGAATACTGTCGGATTTGCTCTCCTTATTTTTGCAATGCTTGCGGTGACCTACAATGACATCGTGAAGCTCGTGACGGGGTAGGGAACACCATTTCCAAAAAACGACCACATCCGCCCACTAGGGCGGATTTT